>PLLF01000086.1 GCA_003140855.1 Vulcanimicrobiota bacterium | reverse complement strand
CATCGTGCGCGCGCTGATTGCCAAATACTACGAAGTGCGCGCGGTCAATACGATCTGCACCGACACGAACAATCGCCAAAGCGAAGCGCTGGAACTTTCAAAAGAAGTTGAAGTGATGGTCGTGGTCGGCGGCAAGACGTCGGCAAACACGAAACATTTGGCGGAGCTCTCAGAACTCCATGGCGCGCGAGCCTATCACATCGAAGGCCCGGACGAACTGGAAGCCCGGTGGTTCGACGGCGTGCGCGTTGCCGGGCTCATGTCGGGTGCGTCGACTCCCGGCTGGCTTGTCGATCAGGTGGCGCAGCGCATGGGGGAGCTCGCCCGTCTACCAGCCTGATCTCTTTGAAGCACACCTCGAGGGCGTGATCAGAGACTATCGGGGATCGCCGCAGGTCTCCGATATGCTGTTTTACCACTTCGGTTACGGCGATTACGGTCCGGTCAAACGCGGCAAGCGGCTTCGGCCGCGGCTGCTGTTATGCGTCGCGGAAGCCGAAGGCGGATCCGTCGAGAACGCGCTCGATGCGTCCGCCGCGATCGAAATTCTTCACAACTACTCGCTCGTGCACGACGACATCGAGGATAACGATGAGTTGCGGCGCGGCCGCCGCACCGTGTGGGCGGTATACGGAATACCGCAAGCGCTCAATGCCGGGGACGCGCTCTGTGCGATCAGCTTTCTCGCGCTGACCAACAGCGTATCGCGCCACCCGGAGGAACGCGTGCTGCGTATGGTGCGCGCCTTGAATGAAGCGCACGCCACCATGTGCGACGGACAGTCAATGGATCTCGGCTACGAACGCGCGCCGGAAGTTGATCTGGCGGCTTACAACCGGATGATTGGCGCGAAGACGGCGGCGCTCTTTGGAGCCTCGTCGCAGCTGGGCGCGCTATGCGCTCCCTGCGACAGCGACGCGGTCATGCGCTACCGGGAGCTCGGGCGCGCGTTCGGCATGGCGTTTCAGATCCGCGACGACGTCTTGGGAATCTGGGGAACGCTCGACGCAACGGGAAAGGTTTCAGGAAACGACATCGCGCGCCGTAAGTGGACCTTTCCGGTTGTGTGGTCGCTCGCGCAACCGGACTCGGCCGCACGCGACCGCATAGCGGCCGCCTACGCTCGCGGTGAAAGGCTCGATAGCGGTACGGTCGCGTCGGTCATAGATGCGCTCGACCAATTGGGCGCGCGCGAAGCCGCCAATCAAGCCGCTGCGGAACACCTGTCGCTCGTGGAGCGTCATCCGGTCGCAGCCGTGCGTGATTTCTTGCTGAACTCGCTGGAACTCGCCTCGTCTTGAGCGCCGTCGCGATCAAACCGGCGGTCTCGGCTCCGCTGCGTCTGGGGCTGCTGCTGTTGGCGGCATTCGTCATCCGGCTCTTTTTCCTCGGCGACCAAGGATTCAAGAACGACATCGACTCGTTCGAAGCGTGGGCGCTGACGCTCGCTACGCATCCGCTCGCCCAGTTTTACACGTCGACGAAATTCGTGGACTATCCCACCGGTTACTTTTACATTCTGTGGATCATCGGACATCTGTTCCAGTTGATCTCGCCGCACAACAATTACGACGTCTTGCGCGTGTTGGTGAAGCTGCCGGCTATCCTGATGGACTTGGCCGACGGCGCGTTGCTCTATGCGCTGGTCCGGCGCTACGCGTCGGCGCGGTGGGCGTTCGGCGCGGCGGCATTCTTTGTGCTGAACCCGGCCGTGATCTTCATCTCCGCGTCGTGGGGGCAAGTCGATTCGGTCGCGGCCGGCTTGGCGCTGGCGGCGGTGTATCTGCTTCTCCGGTCTACTGATTTTACCGACGGCTTCGCGTGGCATATTCCGGCCGCGTGGCTGCTGCTTGCATATTCGCTGCTGATCAAACCGCAAGCGGCAGTGCTCGTTCCGCTGTTTGTCGTGTTTGCGCTCGTCTCGCCGGAGATGCGGCAGCGCCGCGTAACCGGTACCGCGGCCGGAATCGCTGCGGCTATCGTTTTCGCATTCCTGTTGACCGTGCCGTTTCATCCGACCGCAAATCCCATCAACGCGCTGTCGTGGCTGTTCCAGCAGTACGAAGTCGGCAAAGACGTCTATGCCGTTAATTCCGTCAACGCGTTTAACTTGTGGTCGATGATCCATCCGTTCTGGCAGCCGGACTCACAACTGATTGCCGTTTGGCCGCAATACTTATGGGGCGTGGTCCTGACGGGGATCGCCGTCGTGCTGATCCTGGTTCGCTACGCGCAGGCGCGCACGGAGCAAGCATTCATCGAAGCAGCCGCGCTCTGTACGCTCGCGTTTTTCATGCTTTCGACGCGCATGCACGAACGCTATGTGTTCGACGGCCTGCTCTTCACGGTCGCCGCCGCGCCTATCGCGCGGCGGTACGCGTGGGCCGCGGTCATTTTTTCGGCTACGCTGCTCGTCAACTTGTTTTATTCGCTGACGTATTTGGCCGTTGTCATACAAGGTATTGCCGGAGTGAATCCGCGCGACATGTGGCCCGTCATCACGCATCCGCTCTCGGCGCTGAACGTGCTGACGTTCTTTTACCTCGGCTATATTTTCTTGGGCCAAGCCGCGGAAGAAGGCGCCGCAAAGGCCGCGATCTGGCCGTCCACCGACACAGCCGGCGAAGACGTCTTGAAACGGCTGCGTCCTCGGGCTTGGTTCGATCCGCTCGAAGGGTTAGCGACGATGCGCTGGCCGCTCGACTATGCGATGGCCGCTGGATTCGGCGTGGTTTCGTTTATTCTGTCTTACGTCAATTATTGGATCCCGAAAGAGAAAATCTTCGACGAAATATACTTCGCGCGCGCGGCCGAGGAGTATCTGTCGCATAAGTACATCTACGAAAACACGCACCCACCGCTAACCAAACTGATCATCACGCTTTCGACGATGATGTTCGGCGGAGACAATTCGCACGGGTGGCGATTCATGGACGTGCTGTTCGGTGCGTTCGCGGTCGTGCTGCTCTACATTTTCGCTAAGCGGCTGACGCGGTCTACACTCTTTGCATCTTTTGCCGCCCTCATGCTCGTTGCGGACGGCATGCACTTCGTGCAGTCGCGCATCGCTACGCCGGAAGGCATCGTCGTGGTCTTCGCGCTCGGAGCGCTCTATGCGTTTTACCGTTTCTGGATCGCATCGCAATCGACCATCCGTGCAAACGAACCGCAGGCCTTCGCGCGCGCCGGCGTTTCCGCCGTTGCCGCATTGCTGGGCGGTTTTATTCTGAGCGCGCTGGTCACGCTGCCGTTCCACCAATCGCGCGCAGCATTTATAGTAACGGGTTTCTACTTCGCTTTTGGGTTATACCTGATAGCGCGGCTTGCGATTGTGCCGCGCTATTTCGGACGTGACGGCGACTTCGCATCGTACGCGGAAGGCTCGCGCTTGCTGCGGCAAGGCGGTACGGCGACTCTAGAAATTCCGGATGGACGCTCCGTGCGCGGTAAAGGCTTGCAGATAGCTGAGGACGAGCTGCAGGTTGCATACAGCCGGGAAGGCTCGGCGCACTATCAAACGCCGGCCGGCTCGGCAACCTATACTCCGGGTCTCGTGACCGACGACCGCGGAGAAGCGCAAGAGGGCCGTCACGCGGGTGCGTGGCTAATCGTATTTACGATTCTTTTGGGCGCGCTCGTTGCAAGCAAATGGTACGGAGTGATGGCGTTCGGCGTTTCGTTCGTCGTGATTGCGTTCGTCTGGCTGCAACGATACGTGAACGCCGGTCGGCTGAAAGCGTGGGGGAACCCCTTTGGTTTTCGCCTGGACGTCTCCATAGCGGTAATCGCTTTTTTGAGTATGACGGTCTACGCGCTCGTGTGGGTGCCGGATTTCATCCGGCAGATTGAAATCAAGAATCTCACGGACCTCGTGTACCGCCAGTACACGATGTTCATGTATCACGACACGCTGAAGGCGACTCACCCCTACGCATCGCCGTTTTGGTCGTGGCCGCTCGACCTGAAACCGGTTGCGTATTATTGGAACGATAGCCGCGTTGGAGCCGCTGCGTCGCAATCGACGGCGTGCTGCGTGGCCGAGATTATGTCGCTGCCTAATCCAATCATTCTCTGGTTTGGATTGGCTTGCGTTCCCATCGTTGCGTTTCTAGGTTGGCGCGAGCGCAACAAGGGCTATGCGCTGCTGGTCATTGCCTATCTGCTGCAGTGGCTGCCCTGGTCGCGTTCGCCGCGGATCGCCTGGATCTACCATTTTTATGTCGACATCCCGATCGTCATACTTTGCAACGTGATCGTGCTGCAGCGCATTTGGCAGTGGGGGGAATCCAACGACGACGTAAAGATCTTCGCCCGGATAGTCGTCTGCGGCTATGTCGCGGCCGTCGTCGCCGCGTTCGTTTGGTTTTATCCGGTCCTTGCGGCCACGCCGGTGCCGTGGAACCAGTGGAATGCGCGCATGTGGCTGCCGCACTGGATTATTTAGGCATGACAGTTGGGCTCGAACACATAAGGTAACCGTATGTCAGGGCATTCCAAATGGCATAACATCAAGCTGCGCAAGGGCAAGGTCGACGCGCAGCGTGGTGCGCTCTTTACCAAGTTGAGCAAAGAGATCATCCTGGCGGCCAAGTCCGGCTCTCCTGATCCCGAGGCCAACTACCGGCTGAAAATGGCCGTTGAAAAAGCGCGCGAAAACAACGTGCCGCAGGACAACATCAAGCGCGCGATCGCGCGCGCAACCGGCGGAGCGGGCGAGAAAGAGATCCACGAGCTGCGTTATGAAGGATACGGCCCGCACGGCCTCGCCGTCGTGATCGACGCCGCCACCGACAACCGCAACCGCACCGCGGGCGAATTGCGCTTTCTCTTTAGCAAACACACCGGGGCGCTGGGAGAGACGGGCAGCGTCGGATGGATGTTCGACGCGGTCGGGATCGTCGAGCTCGATCCGCAGGGGCGTTCGGAAGATGCGCTGACCGAAGCGGCATTAGTAAACGGCGTCGTCGATCTCGAGTATGGACAACCCTCCGAGATTTACACCGATCCGGCGCAGCTGGGCGGCGTTCGTACGGCGCTGCAGAAAGCGGGGCTGAAGGTATCGGATGCGTTCTTGGGCGTGCGCGCCAAGCAAAAAGTCGATCTGCACGGCGCCGTCTTAACGGACGCCTTGAATTTCCTGGAGGCACTTGAGGAACACGAAGATGTGCAGCGCGTTTTTTCAAACCTCGAAGTGAGCGAAGCGGCGCTTGAGGCACTCGCGACGTGAGCACCGACGCCCCGCCGCTGCTCGAGCGGTACGTCCCGCGCGATTGGGTCTTTCCGCTGGTCTTTGCCGCGTTTATCGGCGTGCTGGTCTGGTTCGGACATTCGGTCCAGCAGTTTTTGCTGCCGGGGCCAAACACGGTCGCGGTGCCTTCATTTATTGGGCTTACCGCTCCCGACGCAACCGCCGCGATAGTGCGGATAAATCTCAAGCCTTCAATTGCCGGGCACGCGGTCAGCAATCAATATCCTAAAGGCGTCGTGATGAATCAACAGCCGCAGGCCGGCATGCACGTCCGTGCCGGGCGGCAAATTTCGCTTATCGTTAGCGAGGGCGTGAAGACGAAGCTTATGCCCGACTTGCGTTATCAATCGTTCCGCGACGCGCGTTTGGATCTATCCCAGGCGCATCTGACGCTGGCCAAGACGCAATACATGCGCAGCGACGATATACCGGCCGATCACGTCATTTCGCAGTATCCCAATCCATCAGTCAGCGTTACAGACGGCACGCAAGTCTCGCTGCTGATCAGTAAAGGCGGATCTGCAGCGCTCAAGGTACCGGACTTGACGGGGCTGGACGTCGACGAAGCGCGCGGCGCCGCGGCGGCGGCGCACGTCAAGCTGGGACAGATCGTGTGGACTCCCTTTGGCCCGGGTGGGCCGCCGCACGGCGTCGTGGTCGAACAGAGACCCAGCCCAGGAACGCTCGTCGGTCCATTCGACACGGTTTCGCTCGATGTCAGCGCCGGCCCGCACGAATCCGGTTACATCATTCATCAGACCCATATATTGGCGGCGGTGCCGCCGGCGGAAGCTGGGCAGAATCAAGCTCTGCGCGTGCGGTTTTCGGTGAGTGATGCGACCGGGCAGTACGATCTGTACAGTGGTTATGCCACGCCCGGACAAAAGTTCGACCTCACGGTGACCACAATCGGCACGTCGGCGGTATATTTTTTCGTCAACGACACGCTGCTTGGTGAAACCAAGGTTGGGCAAGAACCGCCCAACGCTTACGGCTCGGGCAATGCATCTTCCGGAAAGAGTCCCCATGGACGTTAAGATCGCGCCCTCGATTCTGTCGGCAGACTTCGGACGGATCGTGGAACAGATCGGGCAAGTCGAACGCAATGGCGCATCCTACGTGCACTTGGACGTTATGGACGGGGTCTTCGTTCCCAACATTACGTGGGGACCCAAAGTGATCGCCGACCTGCGCAAGCGGACGAAGCTCGTCTTCGACTGTCACTTGATGATCGTCGATCCCGAACGCTATGTCGACCGGTTCAGAGAGGCGGGCGCCGAGATTATCACTTTCCACCTGGAGGCGACGACGCACGCGCAGCGTCTCTTGGGACACATCCGATCGATTGGGGCGAAAGCCGGCATTTCGATCTGTCCGCAGACTCCGGTTGCGATGCTGGAAGATCTTGCGGGCGACTTCGATTGGGTGCTGATTATGAGCGTAAATCCCGGATTCGGGGGGCAGCGTTTCATCCCGCACGCGTTAGAAAAAATCCGCGAAGCGCGCGAGTTGCGGGAACGGTCGCATGCCAAGTTTGAGATCGAAGTGGACGGCGGCATCAGCCTAGAAAATGTGCGTTCCGTTGCGGCGGCGGGTGCGGACGTTGTGGTGATCGGCTCGGCGATTTTCGATACGCCGGATTGCGGGCGTACGACCAAGCAGTTCCGCGAGCTGCTCGACGGAGCTTCAGCGACCTGACCGAGGACCAACTCGTCGAAGCGATTGCGCGGCTCGTCGAGCGGCCCGCCAATCGAGCGCTCGTCGGCATCGGTGACGATGCCGCAGCGTGGCAGCCGTCGCGATCGCATCGCAGCGTCATCACCACCGACGCATTCGTTGAGGACGTGCACTTCCGCCGGGAACATTCTACGCTGGAAGATGCCGGCAAACGAGCGATGGGCGCAAGTCTCAGCGACATCGCAGCGATGGGCGCGCGTCCCGTGCTCGCGACGGTTTCACTGGGTCTTCCGATAGAAAACGCACAAAATGATGCGCTCGCTCTCTATCGCGGGATCATCGAGGTTGCGGATGCAAACCGCTGCGCGATTGCAGGCGGCGATCTCACCCGCGCGCCGGTGATCGCTATCGCCGTAACGATCGTGGGAGAGGTACGGCCTTCGAACATGAAGACGCGCGCGGGAGCACGCCCAACGGACGTTGTCGCGGTTACGGGGCCACTCGGAGGCGCGCGCGCCGGAGATTTTCGTGCGATCCCAAAGCCGCGCATTGCGGAAGGAAGCTGGCTCGCAGCCAGCCGCAACGTGCACGCGATGATGGACCTTTCGGACGGACTTTCGACCGACTTGCTGCGCATGTGCGTGCAGTCGAAATGCGGCGCGGTGATCGAACGCGTTCCGTTTGCGGAAACGGTCGCCGCTGCAGCGCGGGAGGCGGGAGAAAAGGCCGAGACCTACGCGCTTGGAGCCGGGGAAGACTACGAGTTGCTGGTCGCCGTAAGTTCGGGAGCTTTCAAGTATCTTGCCGCACGTTTTCGGAAACGGTTTGGGCGTGCACTCGAACGCGTCGGCGTCATGCGCGAAGGTTCCGGCTTGTTCTTGAAAAACGGGGGAAGCGAGCAAGAGCTTGCCGCTACGGGATGGGACCACTTTTCATAGTTTCTTCAGAATCCCGGGCACACTCAAGCATATGAATCATACGTCTACGCAGCCGTTCGCGCCGGCACTTCCCAGCGTCAGGCTGGGCGTGCCGATCCGCATGGCGGCAATAGCTGTTGCCCTGGTCATGGTCCTGGTTGCTTTTGCGGCTTTGATCGACATGGCTGTGGCCGTCAATAGAATGTCCGCTTCGCTCGTAACCGTCAACGATGGGCTGCGCACCCTACACGCAGAACTTTCACAGACAAATTCGACGCTGCGTTACGTGAGCCTGAAGCTTTCGCTCACGAACGAATTGCTGCATGGCACGAACCTTACGCTGCTGGCGACCAACTCCAAGTTGGACCTTACGAACGCAAAGGCAGATAAGTCGATCTTTATCTTGAACGGCCTGACACGTGACGTGGCTAAGACAAACGCGCGCCTCGAAAAGACGAATGCGAACTTGTCGCACATGCAGTCGAGCTTATCGGGGATGGCTTCAAGTATCCAGGCGATGACCCATAGGATCACGCACGCGAAGCTGTTGTTTTAGCGGCTGACGCCGAGGGCGCCTAAGCCTTACGGGTGATCCGCTTGGCGCGCAGGCACGCGGTGCAGACCTTCGCGGTACGGTTGGTGCCGCGGTCGTTGATTCTAATCGACTGCAGGTTGGGCAGCCAGCGGCGCCTGGTCTTATTCATTGCGTGGCTGACATTGTTGCCGGCCATCGGGCCCTTGCCGCAGACTTCACAGCGTTTTGCCATAACGTTCCGCATGGTACCACGGCCCGGGCCCTTCGACAACCCCTTCGACGTTGCTCAGGACTTCGGCTGGACCCAAGAGAACCCAACGGCCCGATGGATGTCACCGTCCTGGACGGCCGGGCCTACGCGAAGTTCATAACGGCCGGGTCCTATTTCGTTCGAAAATACCGCCAAATCCTGAACGATCTCAACGTCTTTCCGGTCCCCGACGGCGACACGGGCACCAATATGTATTTGACCGTCAGGCAGGCGGCCGTCGAAGCAGCCAAGCAGCACGGCGCTCCCCTTTCAAAGGTGGCCGAGGCGGCAGCCCAAGGAAGTCTGATGGGAGCCCGGGGCAACTCGGGCGTCATCATCTCGCAGATGCTGCGGGGATTCGCGCATCACGTCCGGCACCGCGACGAGATCGATACGTTCGTGTTCGCAACCGGCATGCGCGAGGCAGTGCAGGCGGCACGGCAGGCGCTGGTCCGGCCGGTCGAGGGAACGATTTTGAGCGTGGCCGACGCGGCCGCCGACGCCGCTTATCGTCTCGCCTTGCACGAAAAAGATTTCTACCGGTTATGCAACGGCGTGCTGCGCGCCGCGAACGAAGCCCTCGAACGCACGCCCGAGCAATTGCCTGTATTAAAGGAAGCCGGAGTCGTTGATGCGGGCGGCGCCGGACTCGTTTATTTCCTTGAAGGCGCGCTCCGCTTTCTTCCCGACAGCAAGGTGCACGCGACCGCTTTCCCGCGGCGGCCGGTTCGCCATTCCGTATTCACGCCTCAGCAGCACGTCGGCGAGCGAAAGTTTTGCACCGAGTTCATCCTCGAGCAAGCGAGCTGCTCGCCGCTGGATTTGCGCGAAGCGCTGACCGCACATGGCGATTCGCTGATCGTGGCGGGTGAGGTGCCGACGCTCAAAGTGCACGTTCATACCGACGATCCCGAAGGTGTGCAAGCCGTTGCTTCCAAGCACGGCAGCGTGACGCGCGTGAAAGTCGACAACATGGAGGAGCAGCACAACGTGTTGCTTGTCGATCCGCCGGCCCGGCCGTATTCGATCGTTGCAGTCGTTCCCGGGCCGGGATTCGAGCGGATCGTTCGGGAGCTCGGCGTCGAAGTGCCGCTGGTGACGCAGAAGAATCCGAGCGTCAGGGATGTGTTACTCGCGATCAACAAGTGCCTAGCTCCGGAGATCTACCTGTTCACCAACGACAAGAACGCGGTGCTCGCGGCACAAGAGGCGGCGAAGCTCAGCGCACGCACGGTGCACGTGCTGCCCACGCCGGATGTCATCTCAGGAATCGCAGGACTTTTCGCGATGCATTCAGGCGATGGCCAAGTTCCCGATCCGCAGGCCATACTCGCGGCTGCGGCGCACCCGCGCAGCGCGCAAGTCTTTTTCGCCGGGAAGGACGCGACTCTCGGTGGAACGACCGTCGCACGCGGGAAGCCGGCGGCAACGAGCGGCGGTATCCTGTACGCCGGGAAGTCGCTAGTGGATGCGGCGGCACAGGCTCTTGAAGCAATGGGCGCACGAGATGGAGGGTTGATCACCGTGTACTATGGCGGCGTGCAAAAGGAACGCGACGCGCAACGGCTAGCCGAGAATCTGCGCGTATCATTTCCCGCCGCTGAGGTCGAGTATTATTTCGGGGGTCAGCGCGACACCGAGTTTTGGATCTCGCGGGATGAATAACGCCCGTCCGCGGATCGTCATCGACGCGATGGGCGGAGACCACGCCCCGGCGGAAATCGTCGCGGGGGCGCTGCTCGCAGCCGCACAAGATTACGCCGACCTGACACTCGCGGGGGACGAGGCGCGCATCCGGCCGCTTCTGCGCGGCCCGGCGGCAGCCAACATTGCGATCCTCCACGCGCCGCGAAACATTCCCATGGAGATGCACGCTTCGCAAGCGCTGCGCGTTGCCGGAGAAACATCGTTAGGCGTTGCGGTCGAAGCCGTAAAGGAAGGCCGCGCCGATGCGGTCGTTTCAGCCGGCAACAGCGCTGCCTTTTTGGGAATTGCGCTGGTGAAGCTGCGACCGATCCCCGGCATTGCGCGCCCTGCTATCGCTACCGTATGGCCGGCGCTCAACGGACCGATGGTTCTGCTCGATTCGGGCGCCAACGTGGATTGCCGTCCCGAATGGCTCGAACAATTCGGCATCATGGGATCGTCTTACGCGAAAGCGGTTCTGAAAATCGCTAACCCGCGCGTGGCGATTTTGTCGATTGGTGAAGAGCGCTCGAAGGGAAACGCACAGGTACTGGAAGCCGCCAAACTGCTCGAACGTGCGCCGATTAACTTTATCGGTAACGTCGAAGGTAAAGATCTTTTTCACAATGCGGCCGACGTCGTCGTCGTGGACGGTTTTGTCGGCAACGTGGTGCTGAAGATGGGTGAAGGGTTGATCGGCGATCTCGGCAAGGTGATCCGCGAGACGATCCTAGGCGGAAACTTCGTGACCAAGATCGGCGCCGCGCTCGTCGCGCCGGCGCTGCGCGGTCTACGCCGGAAATTCGATTACGAGGAATATGGTGGCGCGCCGTTGCTCGGCCTTCGCGGCAACTGCATCGTGACGCATGGGCGCGCTTCGCGCAACGCCATTAGAGGGGCGATTCACGTGGCAGCCGACGAAGTGCGCAACGACGTCGTCGGAAAGATCAGCGATCTGGTCGCCCCCGATTTAACAGAGGTTTAGAAACTTCGCATGGCGGTTGCGATCGTAACCGACAGCACGTCGGACATCGAGCCGCAGCTGGCGGCGCGTCTGGGCATAGCCGTCGTTCCGCTGTTCGTTATTTGGGGCGATCGGAGCTACCGCGACTACGTCGATCTGAGCCGCCGCGATTTTTATAAGAAACTTGCAAGTGAACCCGAGCTCCCGAAGACGTCGCAACCGTCACCGCAGATGTTTGAAGAAGCGTTCGGGCCGTTGGTGGCAGCTGGCAAGGAGATCGTCTGCGTGGTGGTCAGCTCCAAACTTTCGGGTACGATAAATGCGGCGCGGGCAGCTGCAAGCCGTTTTCGCGGCGCTCACATAGCGATCTTCGATTCGGAAAGCGTCGCTGGCGGGCTTGGGATGCAAGCGCGAGTGGCCAACGACCTCGCGGCGAGCGGTGCGCGCGCCGATCGCATTCTGGAAGCGCTGGAAAAAGAAAAGCACGCGCAGCGTTTGTATGCATGCATTCCGGACCTGTCGCACGTCGTGCGCACGGGCCGCATCGGCAAAGCGCAAGCCGCGATCGGCACGCTGATGAAGATCGTGCCAGTCATTTCATTGCGCGACGGAGAGGTCGTCGCCGAAGCGCAAGTACGGACCTTCGCTCGGGCAGAAGAGACGATGATCGATCTTGCGATGCGCAACGTGAACGATATTTCAGCCGGACGTTTTCTGGTGATGCACACGAACGCCCCGGCGCGGGCCGAATCGGTGCGAGAGCGGCTTGAAACGCGTTTCGCCGGGGTCAAACCGAAACTGCTCGAAATATTGGAAGCGGGCCCGGTGATAGCGACGCACGGCGGGCCCGGAGCTGTCGGAGTTTTTTCCGCGCAATGACCGGCGTGTACGTCCACTTGCCGTTTTGTCCGTACATTTGTCCGTACTGCGATTTTGCGAAATGGCCGTACAAGAGCAGTGCGGCACGGCGCTACCTGCAGGCACTGCATCGCGAGATCGATGCCGCGCCGACGAGTGCCGGCGAGCATACGGTTTTCTTGGGCGGCGGAACGCCTAATACGTATCAAGCCGAGGAGATCGAAGACTTGCTCGCGCGCCTCCGCCTAAAATTCCCCTCGATTCGCGAGACGACGATCGAAGTGAATCCCGAGCTCGTTGCCGCGGCCGATCTTAAGACATACGTGGGTGCGGGCGTCACGCGCCTTTCGGTCGGCGTGCAATCGTTCGTTTCAAGCGAGATGCGAACGCTCGGAAGAAAGCACGAGACGCAACAGGTGCGCTCTGCAGTGGCCGCCGCGCGATCGGCGGGAATTCGCAGCGTGAGCCTGGATCTGATGTTTGCCGTTCCGGGGCAGACGCAGCAGAGTTGGCGCCAATCGATCCAAGAAGCGCTCGCCCTGAAGCCGGATCATATTTCCGTCTATGGTCTGACGGTGGAAGCTGGTACGCCGTATGCGGCTTGGCGTGAACGCGAGCCCGCCGCTTTTCCCGATCAAGATCTCGAAGCCGATCTTTATGAGATTGCGATCGACTTGCTGGAGCAGGCCGGTTTCGAACACTACGAGATCAGCAATTTCGCGCAGCCGGGCCACCACTGCGCGCACAATGC
The DNA here is from genome assembly GCA_003140855.1 of Vulcanimicrobiota bacterium. Taxonomy (GTDB): domain Bacteria; phylum Vulcanimicrobiota; class Vulcanimicrobiia; order Vulcanimicrobiales; family Vulcanimicrobiaceae; genus Rubrimentiphilum. The sequence continues at coordinate 9,963 of PLLF01000086.1, read as the reverse complement.
AAACTATTGGGCGAACGGTGAGTACGCCGGCTTCGGCGTAGGGGCGTCGTCGTTTAAGAATGGCGTACGCTCGGCACACACGCGCGACTTGGAGATTTACCTGGCAGCGGCATCCGCGGGCCTGAGCATTCCGCAAGAATCGGAGCGTCTGGAAGGAGCGCAGCGAGCCGGGGAGGCCGTGATGCTGGCGCTGCGGACTGCGCAGGGGCTATCGTTTGCAGCCCTCAAAGAACGTTACGGGTTGGAATTTCTGGAATACTACGCTCCGATCGTCGAGCCATATCGCGAGGCCGGGCTGCTCGAGGTCGACGCGGCGGGCGCGCGGCTCACGCGCCGCGGACGATTCGTAGCCAACGACATATGCGCAACATTCATAACGCTTCCCTAGGACCCAACTTCGCCGCAGCGATTTTGCGCGTGGTGTTCGCGATCGTTTTCGCGATCACGGGATTTCTCTTGGGCCGCGAAGCGTATCTCTACCTGGTTGCGCCGCATTTTGCCACCGAGAACCTGCAACTCGTCTTTACAATTGTGGTTCCGCTGGCGGGCGCGATTCTCGGGCTTTTTCTCGCGCCGCTGGCGCAGAACGTCTTCGAGGGAGAGCTGAATTCGATCGAGCGCGCGATCGAGCGCCTCGCACCTTATGAAATTGCCGGCGGCGCCCTAGGGCTCATCACCGGCTTAGTGATCGCGTTTCTCATACGCAGCATCCTTTTCGAATTCATTTCAACGACGGGGCGTTCGGGAAGTTACGTTGCCATTCTGCTTTACATCGTGCTCAGCGTATTCTTCGCATACTTAGGCGCGCGAGTCGGCTCGCGAAAAATCGCCCCGCTCTCGCTGGCCGGGACGAGCGCGGCCGGAAACGTGCCGAAAATCATCGACACATCGGTGATCGTCGACGGGCGGATCGTCGAGATCTTGCAAGCGGGTTTTCTCGAGGGCCCATTCATCTTGCCGCGCTTCATCTTGCGCGAGCTGCAAGCCGTTGCGGATTCGGCGGATACCCTCAAACGCACGCGCGGGCGCCGCGGTTTGGATGTGCTGAATCGCTTGCAAGAACTCGGTTTGCTCGAGATTAGCGAACGCGATTACGACGGCGTTCGCGAGGCCGACGCGAAACTGGTGCGGCTCGCGCAGGAGCTCGGCGCCAAACTCGTGACCAACGATTACAATCTCAACCGCGTCGCTCACGTTGAAGGCGTGGCCGTCCTCAACGTCAACGAGTTGGCCAACGCGGTCAAACCGGTGGTGCTGCCCGGTGAGGAGCTGCACGTTCAAGTGATTCGTGATGGCAAGGAGCCGAACCAAGGCGTCGGCTACCTCGACGACGGCACGATGATCGTCGTGGAAAATGGCCGCCGCTTGATCGGCGAAGCCACCGACGTGGTTGTGACGAGCGTGCTCCAAACGGTTGCCGGCCGGATGATTTTTGCCAAAGCCCGTAAGGACGTGCATTGATGCGCCGTCCGCCGTCGTGGACCGCGATCGTTGTCGCCGCAGGCCGCGGGACCCGTTTCGGACGGCCGAAACAGTTGCTCGAAATTGCCGGTACGCCGATGCTGGCGTGGTCGATCCGCACGTTTGCCGAGATGCCGGAGATCGAGGCGATCATCGTCGTGACCGAAGGCGAATGGCTGCCGGAGATTTCGCCCGTTGCAGCGCAGGCCGGAGGGACGAAATGTTTGCCGCTCGTGCCGGGCGGCGCCACGCGGCAGGGCAGCGTTTACGAAGGATTGCGCGCCGTTCCGCCGGGCTGCGATGCAGTCTTGGTGCACGACGGGGCGCGTCCGCTGGTTAATCCCGAGAATGTGCGCAACGGGATGCAGATCATCGGTGACGGATTTGCAGCGTTGTTGGCCGTGCCGGTCGTGGATACGGTCAAAATCGTCGAGCCTCACTCGCGCATCGTCAAGGAAACGTCGCCGCGCGAACGCCTGTGGGCGGCGCAAACCCCGCAATTCGCAACACTGCCGGATATGCGGTTGGCGCACGACGCCGCGCGCCGCGACCATTTCGCCGCCACCGACGATGCCATGTTGCTCGAACGTATCGGCGTGACGGTACAGATAGTGCCCGGGTCTCCGGACAACTTTAAAGTGACGCTGCCCGAAGATCTCGCGCGCGCGGAAGATATTTTGCGGCGCCGTTTCGCGGACGCCCGCTGATGCGCGTCGGATTCGGTTTCGATGCTCACCGGCTTGCGGACGGACGAAGGTTGATTCTGGGCGGCGTGCATGTCGAAAGCGATCGCGGAGCGCTCGGACATTCCGATGCCGACGTGCTCGCTCACGCCATCTGCGATGCGATTCTCGGCGCCGCCGCCATCGGCGATCTCGGAGGGCGCTTTCCCGCTTCGGACGCGCGTTGGAAAGACGCCGATTCGATGGAGATGCTCGCGCAGTGCGCCGCGGCAGTTCGAGATGCCGGGTATGCTATTCAAAACATCGACGCTACAATCGTTCTGGAATCTCCGCGGCTGGCCGCCTATATAGATCGGATGCGCGAGAATATCGCAGCCCGCTTAGGCCTCGCCGCCGGTCAAGTCAGCGTGAAGGCCAAGAGCAGCGAAGGAATGGGCTACACGGGCGACGGCACCGGAATCGCCGCGTCGGCGATTGCGTTGATCGAACCGTTATAAATGTTGGAACGTCAAACGCTCGCGGCCAAGATGCAGCGCTGGGGATTCTTAGAAGAACCCGTGCCCGAAGCGGCCTGGCGATGGATCGACACGTTCGTGGCAGCGTATGGAGATCGCGCGCTTGACGAGGCGCAATCGGCCGTCGCGGCCCTTCGCGCAGAAGCGTGTATGATTCCGGCGTTGGAGTTGGAGCGGTTGCGTTCGCGCGACACGCTGTTCTTTCTCGACTCCGTCGGACAGTACGTCGACGAGCAGCCCGAGCTTCGCGATTTGCCGCTGGATCGCGATTTGCCGGAGATCGCAAAAGAGTTCGGGTTGTCGGAAGGCGACGCATTGCACGTGACGCGCATGGCGCTGACCGGCGAAAAAGATGGGCCGCCGCTGGAGTTCCTTTTTCCGCTGCTCGGGCACGACCGCATACTCATTCGCATCGGCGCCGTCAATTCGCGGTTACTGCATGGCCGCGGGCTGCAGCCGCTGGCTTTCGGCCCCGACGGAAAACCGTTCGAACCGATTCACGGAGAGCGCCCCCACAATGGATGACGTGTTCTCGGCCATCGGCGCGGACCTCCGCGCCGCAACGGAACGCGACCCCGCTGCGCAGGGCGCTTTGGACGTCATCTTGTCGTATCCCGGATTCCACGCCATTGCGGCGCACCGGTTCATCCACGCGCTGCATCGCACCGGATTGCCGTTGCTGCCGCGGTGGCTCTCGACCATAAACCGCTTTTTTACCGGCGTCGAGATTCACCCCAACGCGCGCATCGGCCGCGGTTTTTTCATCGATCACGGCATGGGCGTCGTCATCGGCGAGACCGCCGTCGTGGGCGAGAACTGCACGCTCTATCAGGGCGTAACGCTCGGCGGAACGAGCCTCTCACGCGGCAAACGTCATCCGACGTTGGGAAAAAATGTAACCGTGGGCGTCGGAGCGGCCGTGCTCGGTGCCGTTACGATCGGGGACAATGCGAAAATCGGCGGAGGATCCGTGGTCGTCAGAGATGTGCCGGCAAATGCGACGGCCGTCGGTGTGCCGGCGTGCATCGTCATGAAAGACGGGGTTGCGGTCAGCGCCGCACCGGAAGAAGAGACGTGGTCGTGGGTGATATAGCGTGAAACTCTACAACACGCGCACGCGCGCGCTGGAAGAGTTCAAGCCGCTCAAGCCGCCGCACGTGCGGATTTACGTCTGCGGTTTGACGCCGTCGGCCGAGGCGCACGCGGGACACGCGCGCTCCTTCCTATTCTTCGATGTCTTGCGCCGTTATCTCGAGCACTTGCGTTACGACGTAACCTTCGTGCAGAACGTCACCGACATCGACGATCGCAGTATCGAACGCGCTAAGGAAACCGGCGAACACTGGTACGATATCGTCGGCAATTATTACGCCTCGTTCAAAGAGTCGATGCGCAAACTTGGCGTGCGTGAGCCGGATGAGGAGCCGTATGCAACACGCTTCATTCCGCAGATCGTCGAGATGATCGGTCAACTCGTGGACAGGGGCTACGCTTACGTTTCCAAGGGCGGCGTCTATTATCGCGTCGCAAAATTTCCGCGTTACGGAGCCTTGAGCGGCCGCAACGTCAAGGATTTGGAAGCGGGCGCGCGCGTCGAGGTCGATGAGTTCAAGGACGACCCGCTCGATTTCGCGCTTTGGAAATTTGCCAAACCTGGCGAACCGACGTGGCCTTCGCCGTGGGGCGAAGGACGGCCGGGCTGGCATATCGAGTGTTCGGCGATGTCTCGCGCGCTGCTGGATCCGCCCGGCGAAGGCTTCGACATCCACGGCGGCGGCGCGGATTTGATTTTTCCGCACCACGAAAACGAGATCGCGCAAAGCGAGCCGCTGATGAAAAAGCCGCCGATGGCAAACTTTTGGCTGCACGGTGGATTGGTGCAATTCGAAAGCCGTAAGATGAGTAAGTCGCTGGGAAACTTCGAACCGCTTGCCGATTTGCTCGAGCGATTCGATCCGCAAGCGATCCGCTTGGCTTTTCTGCAGACCGGTTACAGCAAGGTCATGAATTTCACCGATGAGTCGATGGCCGCGGCTAATGCCGGACTCAATCGTATCAAGGAGTGCTGGCGCCAGCTCGACAGGGGCGAAGGCCGCGACGGCAGCTTGATGCCGCGAATCGAAGCCGCACTCGACGAAGATTTCAACACGGCTCAGGCGCTGTCGGAAGTATTCGGCTATATCGGCAACCCAAAGACGGCGAATCGCGCGGAATTGACCTACGTACTGGCGCTGCTCGGGATCAAACCCGATGACTCGTGGCTGGCCGATGCGCCGCGCATGCTGCGCGGCGATTTCTTGGATCGGCTGCACGACGAACTCGGTTCGCAAGTGTCGCTGAACGGCGAAACTCCCGAAGGCGCCATCGCGCAAGTCCTTCGCCTGCGCGCGCGAGCCCGTACGGAAAAAGATTGGAAAGAATCAGACCGTCTGCGCGACGCGTTGCTGCGTTGCGGCGTCGAATTGCGCGACGAGCAAGGCGGCGAGACAACGTGGCAGCCCGTGTAGATCTCGACGACGTCGTCTACGGCGTGCACGCGATCGAAGAAGCGTTGATCGCGGGCGAGCCGTTGCGGCGCGTGCATGTCGCGGGCGAACGCCGTCGCGATCCGGCGGTGCGAAAGATTCTCGATCTTGCTAGCGAGCGCGGCGCGCAGGTACGTTTTGAAGATCGCCGGTTCTTTTCGCAGTTTCCTTACAAGGCGCACCAGGGCGTCGTCGCGGTGGGAGAGCCGTTTCCGTATGCGACGTTAGAAAGCGTGCTGGCCAAGCGCAGCAAGCCAGCGCTGTACGTCGTGCTCGATCACATTACCGATCCGCACAACGCGGGCGCGATTATCCGGACCGCCGAGTCGGCCGGCGCCGACGCGGTGATTTTGCCCGAGCGCAGGTCGGCCGGAGTCAATGCCACGGTTCGTAAGGCGGCCGCGGGCGCGACCGCGCACATTCCGATCGCGCGCGTCAGCAACGTCGCCGAGACGCTTCGCAAGCTCAAGAAAGCCGCGATCTGGGTCGCCGGCGCCGATCCGGCCGAAGGCAGCGTCGAATATCCGCAGGCCAATCTGGGGAGCGATTTGGCGCTCGTCATCGGCGCTGAGGGCCAAGGCCTCTCACAAGTGGCCCGCAAGGAATGCGATTTTCTGGTGCGGATTCCGATGCTGGGAAAGGTCGCCTCGCTCAACGCCTCGGTAGCGGCCGCTGTCTTGCTCTACGAGGCAGTCAGGCAGAGGCGCGACTCTAAGCCTTGACGGCGCAAGGAGTACCCTTTTATACTGGGGCGAGATGTGTGGCGCTCGACGGGCTCCGGCCCGCGATTTGCCCACATCGGTTGCAAAAGGGTAGAGGCACTTATGGCGATGACCCAACCCGTCTCGGAGGTCCTGGATTACCACGAACGGGTAGACGAGGACTTGGTCGCAACAGCCAAATCGGGCGACAACCTCGCGATGGAGTTCCTGCTCAACAAGTATAAGAATTTCGTCCGCATAAAAGCGAAGAGCTATTTCTTGATCGGCGCCGATCGCGAAGACATCATTCAAGAAGGAATGATCGGCCTATACAAGGCGGTCCGCGACTTCAAAGCCGACAAACTTTCGAGTTTCCGCGCATTCGCCGAACTGTGTATCACGCGACAGATTATCACGGCGATCAAGACGGCGACTCGCCAGAAGCACATTCCGCTCAATCAGTACATCTCGCTGAACAAGCCGATTTACGACGAGGACAGCGAGCGAACGCTGCTCGACGTCATGGCGTCAAACAAGACCTCGGATCCGGAAGAGCTGGTTATCAACCAAGAAGTTTCTCAAGACATCAAAGAACGGATTCAAGAGAATCTTTCGGAGCTCGAGTCGCAGGTGTTGCTCTCGTATCTAGAAGGCAAGAGCTATCAGGAGATGGCGCGCGACCTCGGCCGGCACGTGAAGTCGATCGACAACGCGCTGCAGCGCGTCAAGCGGAAGATTGAGAAGAACCTTTCGGAGATTGAACTGCCGTAGCTTTTGCAGTGGGCAATAAGAAAAAGGCGCCTAACGGGCGCCTTTTTCATCTACTTTCGCTGATGTAGATACAGGTAGTTGCCTTCGGGATCGATGCACTCCGTTGCCCCGCACGACTCGCCTTCGAATTTTCGATCCGTGATTGTGCCGCCGAGCTGTTTCGCGCGCTCCGAGGCTTTGCCCATGTCCGGAACTCCGAACATGATGCCGTGGCCTTCCTTCCAGCCGGCCGACGGATCTTGAGCTAAAGCGAACGTTGCGCCGTCCGGCAGCTCATACTCAACCCAGTAGTCGGATTCCATACCGGTGCGCCAGTCGAAGAGGCCTTCGTAGAATGTCCGCGCGCGTTTCATATCCTTGACAGTGTAAAAGACCACGTCGAGTCCGCGCAGCGGAATTTTTTGTTCGCTCATCCCAGGCGCTTCACGATTTCGGTATAGAGCGCCTCTCGGTCCGCGAGCGGATCGACGATGAAGGCTTGCGCATTCTTGCCTTCGGTTTTTGGATCGATGACGACGGTGACATGACGGCGTGCGCAGACGTCCATGCAGCTCGTATTGACCGCGCGAATTTTGCCCCAGAGTCCGTCGGCTTTCAGCCGGTCTTTCAGCCAATCGCGTAAGTGGAAGTCCCCGATCTCCGCCGCTTTATCGGGATCCTCTTCGGGAATGCGCTCTTTCGCGCACCGTTCGCAAACGAGCACGAGTCCGGAATCTGACCACTTTGGTTTTATTGGTTGCATAAAATATTTAGCCGACGGTGGGATTTGAACCCACGGCAACCGGTTTACAAAACCGGGACTCTACCACTGAGCTACGTCGGCGAATGGTTCAATCTATTTCGGCGTCGGCTCGATTACCTCCAGCGAGCCGCGCTCGAGGCCGGTTGCCCAAAGAAATCGCTAGGGCACATAAATGAAAGAAGACCCGCGCGTAGCGGGCCTTCTTTCGTCTCGGGAGGAGACGTCCCGACTATTTGACGACGTGCCAGTCGTTGATGATGTATTGTTTGCCGGTCGCCGTTATCGTCAGCACTCCGTCGCCGAACGCATTGACGTTGAACGTCGCAATCGTCGTGCCGTTCTTCGTCAGCGCGCCTGAGATGAAGTGCGGGTCGGGCGGCTGAAGGCTCGTGTTCGTGCTGACGTTGCGCGTGTCGACGTTCAACAGCGTCGCGTTCGTGATCGTCAGATTGGTGAGAATGCCGCTCGGATACGTGGCGCTGATCGGGATATTAAACGAGGCTTTGAGTGTGCCGCCCGCGATCGTGAACATCGGCGTCGCGATCAGGCAGGCGGTGTTCCGGCTTGCGATGTGAATCGAAAGCGAGCCGATCGCGCCGGAATACGTCGCGCCCGTGTGCGTTGATTGCCACGTGATCGAACCGTCGCTGTTGACCGTGCGCGTGCCGTTGGACAACAGGCCCGACCAACCGAACGTAGTGCCGAGAGCGGCGTAGCCGGTCTCGTTGTAGCCGGCCTCGTCCGAGCAGAACGTCGTGCTATTTCCGGAAGCCGGTGCGAGCACGAACTCACTGTCTTGATCGATCGTTCTCAGGCCCGCGAGTGTAAGGTCGCCGGTTTGCGAGCGAGCGAAGCTGTTCTTGAGTATCGGATAGCCGTACTGATCGAAGGTTGCATTGACGAAGCTGACAGCTTCGGTCCCAGTGGCATACGCGGGCGAAGAGTTGAGCGCATACATCTTCGTCGTGCGCTGCACGGTTTCGGAGTTCGCGCCTGTCGACGTCCAAATTCGCACGATGTCGCGCGCCAGTCCGACGCAAGCGTCGTCGTAGAAGAACTGCGTTTCGGTTGAATTTGGGTCACCATTCTTGTCCGGCGCGTAGAACTTAATACCGTTGCTGCAAGTGCCGGACGCAGTTGGAGCCGCCGCGCTCATCGGCGCGATTGCGCTGGACTGCAACGGTGAACTCGTTGAAGCGTTGAAGTTTGCGAAGTCTTGAATAGGCGCACCGACCGCCTCGGTCGAGGCTATAGCGTCTTCGGTTTGAGTCGATTGGCTAGTGATGCCACCGGAGGTGTCGGAGGTGGGGTTGAGTGAGCCGGTGGCTCCGGCCGCCGCACGCGGTAAGCGTGGATGCAAGAAACGCCGCGAGTATGAGGAGATTGCTGGTTTTCATTGCGGTAGCTCCAAAGTAGCGAAGTGCTTAACTCCGTTATATCCCAGGCGGTTCCCAGATTCATTAGGCGAGCTTTAGTGAAACCGGAGAAACGGATTAGGATGTTAGAGAGGCGGGCACAGGACTCGCTGCGGACTGCATCGTACCCTGGTGCGCCTGTATATTGGGTAGGTGGCCGAGTGGTTAAAGGCAACAGACTGTAAATCTGTCCAGCTAACGCTGTACGCTGGTTCGAATCCAGCCCTGCCCACCAGATTTTGCGGGCGTTGCATAATGGTAGTGCGTTTGCCTTCCAAGCAAACAGTGCGGGTTCGATTCCCGCCGCCCGCTCCAAAGCCGCCACAATTTGGAAATCCGCCGTTCACGCGCGCATGGCATACCGTCGGCATGGACATCACTTGGAGACCGGTGCGCTTGCGTCCTAATGAGATCCGCGCCCAACTGCCCGCGAGCGCCTTCGCGTTTCCCAAGGAACGCAAAGAGCCGCTGACCGACGCGACTCACGTGCGCAGCGCGATTGCCCGCTTCCCGCAAGTCGACGGCGTCGACAACGACGAACGCGCTCAAGCCTTCGGCAACATCAAGGCTGCAGCGAAGTATTACGGCATAGCCTTGCATGCCAAGAACTGGCGCGACCTCACTGCTTAGTGCGGCGGCAGATCGAGTGACTGTATTTCATCCAGCCGAACTGCGTTTGTTGGTCGTGTTCACGCTCAAGAGAGCCGTCTTTCCAGCGTGTGTAAATCTCGCGTGATTTGAACGATCCGCCCGGGAAATTTGCTGAACCTTCAAAGACGAGCTGATCATTTTTCCAGTCTTCCGACGTCGACACCTCAAGTAAACCGTTCGATCGATCCCATGCTCGTTGCCCACCATTTTCGGTCCTGTTGATCATAGCGATAATATTCGATAGACTCGCCAATCGTCGTCGACGGCGGATTGATGAACGTATTCTCGAGGACCAGCCACTGGCTGCCGAGCACCGGGTGGTACAGCATGAAAGATTTTGAGGCCGCGTCGCTCGTGCATTCCCAATTACCGGTGAAATAGTCGAACGGCGCAGCAAGAGCATGCTTTTGGGCAGCGAGCGAGAGCAGCGCTTCGGTAGGTTAAATGTCGCCCCTGTTCGCGCGCGAACCCACCACTGCGCCACTGCGCCACTGCGCCA
>PLLF01000074.1 GCA_003140855.1 Vulcanimicrobiota bacterium | reverse complement strand
CACTGTGCAGCCCCAAACAGATAAAAAAGCCGCCCGGTAAGGGCGGCTTTTTGAAGAGTTACTGATCTTCGTTATAGCGCGCTCAACTCACCGGCATTCGTGCGGCATAATACCACCAGTAAGCATAGCGCGCGGACGAGATCATGTGCTGGGCAGTCTATCATGGTCCGCCCGGGGCTGTCAATTTCAGGCTTAGAGCCCGAGCGCATTGCGAACGATTCGGGCCCCGTTTTCGCTGAGCACCGACTCCGGATGGAATTGCACGGCAGTGATCGGCAGGGTGCGGTGCGCGATCGCCTGGACGACGCCATCGGAACTGCGGGCGCAGACTTCCAGCTCGTCGGGCAGCGTCAAGGGATCGAGGCATAAAGAGTGATAGCGCGTCGCATGGAGAGGTGAGGCGAGCCCTTCGAAGAGCGTTCCGCCGCGATGCGTGATCGCGGAAACTTTTCCGTGCATCGGCGCGGGTGCGTGTGTCACGCGCGCGCCAAAGGCCTCGCCGATGGCTTGCAATCCGAGGCAGACGCCGAAGACCGGCATCTTCCGCTTCGCCGCATCTCGCACTAGCTGAACGATTTGCGGTGTTTGGCTTGGATTACCCGGACCCGGCCCGATGACGAGTGCGTCGTACTCTTCCAAGAGCTTCGCGCCAAGCCGCGGATCGTCGTTGTGCACCACTTCCGGAGTTGTACCTTGTTCCGCCAGCAAATGCACCACGTTGTACGTGAACGAGTCGAAGTTGTCGACGAACAGAATTTTCATCATCACACCGTGCCCTCGACAAGCTCGGGCGCCCCTTCGTCGGGCTCAGGGCAGGCTCTTCGACTGGCGCGCTCTCGCGCGCCGCTCAGGATGACACCTATGATTTCCGCCTTGTGAAGGATTTCGTCGTACTCTGCTTGCGGTTCGCTGTCCGCTACGATGCCGGCCGAAGCTTGCCAATGTACGTTTCCGCCGTGCACGTGCATGCTGCGCAAGGTTATGCAAGAATCGAAATCGCCGCTGTAGGCCCAACGGCCGATGCTGCCCGCATAGAAACCGCGCGCGACCGGTTCGAGTTCATCGATCAATTGCATCGCGCGAATCTTCGGGGTGCCAGTCACCGTGCCGGCCGGAAACCCTGCCGCGAACAAATCGAGCGCGTCGCACTCGGCACGAAGCGTGCCCGTCAGATCGGAAACGATGTGCATGACGTGGCTGTACCGTTCGAGTTGCAGCAGCTCCGAAATTTTCACCGAGCCGAACTCGCAGACTGCTCCCAGATCGTTGCGCCCTAAATCGACGAGCATCACGTGCTCGGCTCTTTCCTTTTCGTTGGAAAGCAGTTCCGCGGCGATGACGCCATCTTCGGACTCGTCCACGCCGCGCGGACGCGTGCCGGCCAGCGGCCTAATGCGAGCTTTCCGTCCTTCGAGACGCACCAAAAACTCGGGCGAAGCTCCGAGCAACTGGCCGAACGGCGCATCCACGTAAAACATGTAGGGCGAAGGATTGCGCGAACGGACGGCTCGATACAGATCGAAGGCCGAGCCCTCGAGCTGGGCGGCGAAACGCACGCCGAGCTGCAGCTGGTAAACCTCGCCGTCGACGATATATTGTTTCACCCGCCGCGCGCGTTCGAGGTATTGCGAGCGATCGAGCGACTCACGCACCGGCTGCGAATCGCGAACGGCTTTCGGCAACGATGGGCGGGACGCCATCAGACGCTCAACGTACGAAGCGATTCTTCCCGTTAACTCGGATTCGTCCGGGCCGCACGTCCAAATGGTCAGCTCGTCGCTAAAATGATCGAAGATCAGCCACGTCGCGGGGAGGGCAACGTACGCGGCGGGCATCGGCGGATCGGCCGGCTCGCGCGCCGGCAGACGCGCGAACGAACGCGCCGCATCGTACGAAAATGCAACGAGCGCGCCCCCTCGCTGAGCCGGATCGGCAACCTGCGCGCGATGCCCGTTCACGAATGCGCGAATGTTTGCAATCATATGGCCGTCGTCTTCAAAGCTGCGCGCCTCGAGATAGTCGATCCCGACGAAGGAATATCGCGAAATCCGTCCGCCGCTTTCAACGCTTTCGAGCAAACAGGAAGCCGCGGGCGATCCAAGTGCGGCAAGCGCCCCGATCGGTGTGATCGTATCGGAAGCTATGGTACGGCTGCGCGCGGCAAGGCTGGGCATTTCAGCCTAGATTGGCTTCGTCGAGCTCCCGCTCTTCCTTTCGGGCTTCGCGAGCATCGTATTCGGCCAAGCGGCGCTTCTTCAGCGCTTCGATCGCTTTGCGGTTGGCAACCGCCTCCAATAGGGGCACGCGCGCTTCGTCCGTTTCTGCAACGCAACGCGCTACTGCCGTTTGCGCGGCGGCGACGGCTCGTTCGAGCTCGGCCGGCAGCGCGGATCCGCCGCGGGGTATTTCAGCAAAGGCACCTGCGAATTCCAATTCGAGTCGCGCGAGATGCGCGTGCGCTTGCTCCAGCCGCGCTTGCGCTCGCGTCAGCGTTGCGAGCCTTACGTTCTCGATCGCTTTCCGCTGCAGCAGCAGCGGCTCCAGTGAAAACCTAAAGCCGCGGCTCAAACGGCCAGTTGTGAACGCTCCGGCCCCACCGACACACACTCGATCGGAACGGAAAGCGCGTCTTCAATTCGTTGAACATAAGCGCGCGCCGCGGCCGGAAGATCCGCGATGCGCCGCACTCCGGAGATGTCTTCGCTCCAGCCGCCCATATACTCGACGTCTAGCTCGAGCTTTGGATCGGCCGCCGCCGCAAACGTCGCGCGCTTCGGGCCAACCCGGTAGCCGGTGACGATGCCGATCTTTTCGAGGCCCGTGAGAACGTCGAGTTTGGTTATCGCACCCGAGGTCAATCCATTGAGCTGTACCGCGTAGCGCGCGGCCACCGCGTCGAACCAGCCGCAGCGTCGCGGACGGCCGGTGACCGTTCCGAACTCGGCGCCGGCTTTGCGCAAACGTTCGCCCTCTTCGCCTTGGAGCTCCGAAGGAAACGGACCGCCGCCGACGCGGGTACAGTACGCTTTGACAACGCCCAGCACGCGATCGATCGCGCGCGGGCCGACTCCCAGCCCGATGCAAGCCCCGCCGGCCAGCGTGTGCGAGCTCGTGACGTAAGGATAGGTTCCGTAACCCACATCCAGCAACGTGCCCTGCGCGCCTTCAGCCAGGACTTTACGGTCTTGCTCGAGCGCCGTGTGAATGTACTCTGCGCCGTCCACGACGTGTTCCCGCAAGCCTTCATCTAAACGACCGGCGGCTAGGAGAGCGCCGACCGTCACGCCTTTACGCGCGACCTTATCGATGTAGGCCGGGCCGATGCCGCGCCCGGTCGTTCCGATCGCTTCCGCTCCGCGTGCTTCCTCCGCCTGGCGATCGGCGTCAGCATGATGCGGAAAGACGACGTGTGCGCGATCGGAAATCTTCACGCGCGAGATATCGACCCCGATCTTTGCCAGCGCCTCGAGTTCCAAAAGTAAACCGGAGAGGCTCACTACGGTGCCTCCGCCGACGAAGAGCTCGCAGCGCTCTTGCAGCACCGCCGACGGAACGATCCGCAGCGCGAGCTTCCGCTCGCCGACGCGAATCGTATGCCCGGCATTGTCCCCTCCGCCGAAACGCGCCACGATGTCATAGTCGCGCGCGTAAAAATCGACGATGCGGCCTTTGCCCTCGTCGCCCCATTGAAGGCCGACGATTACGTCGATGGATCACCCATCGGGATCGGCGAAACCCCGTCGAACGACGTCATGACGTACTCGCTGAACAGCGCGTTCGGCCAGCCGAAATCGGCGCGTGTATAGCGTTTGGGATCGTTCGGATCGAACGATTCGTGTAGCAGATGATCGCCGGGGTCGCTCGCCAGCAGCTGGTTGAGCACGTCCTGCTTTTCGGTTTGTGAGTTCGCGGTCAGGCCTTCCATCACGAGCGCCAGCGGCCAAATCCAGTGATCGGGCGTGTGATAGCTGCCGATTCCGCGCGCAACGTTGCCGGTATAGTACGACGCGTTGTCCTGCGAGAGCAGAAACGCGCGTGTGTTTAAGTAGTACGGGTTGTTAACCGTCGTGTAACCAATGTAAGGTGCGGACAGCAGGCTCGGCACGTTGGCGTCGTCGGTCACGATGCCTTTGCCCAAGCCGTCCACCTCATACGCGTACACCTTGCCGTATTTTTTATCGGTCACCATGCCGAATCTTTGGATCCCGCGCTGAACCTCGTCACGAAGCTTTTGCGCCTGCGCAGCCTTGGCGTCGTCATGGTAGACTTGGCGTTCGATTTGGACCATATCGCCGAGCGCGACTACGGCAAACATTTCGGACGGGATTAAATAGTTGTAATAGCACGCGTCGTCCGACGGACGAAAGCCGGTCCAAATCATTCCCGTGTATCCGGAAGGCCGCCCCTTGCCGTCGTCCGCCAATTCTTTATGCGTATAGCGAGAATTACGTGCGTGGTTTTGCTCGCGCTGCATCGTGGCCAGGATTGCGTCTAACGCTTTACTCTCATCGGGGGTGAAGATCGCTTTGTCGCCCGTTGCATGCCAATAGCTCCACGCTAGCGTGACGGGATAAGCCAGTGAGTCGAGCTCGTACTTCTCTTCCCAGACGCGGTAGTCGAGCGTAAAAGCATTGGCGTAGGGGTCGATCTGCACGTACTTGGCTTCGCGCGCGATGATCGCTCGCAATAGACCGCGTACGGCCGGATCGCTTTTCGCATAGTACAAATACGGCCGCACCTGCGCGCTGGCGTCGCGCAGCCACTCCGCCGGGATGTCGCCCGTCTTGACGTAAGCGGTGCCGTCGGGAGCGAATTCCGCCAGCTTCGTCGTGTCGAGCAGAGCGGTACGGAACATCGTTTGGAGATGCGGGTTCGGATTTTGATACTCTGCCGCCGCGCGAACGATCGACTGGATCTCCAGCCCGGAAGCGGGCGCGACCGCGACCAGCGCAATCGTTAACAGCCCCAGAAACGTTGAGATGCGGCGCACTGAAACGTTGCGGCCTTACCGCGGCCAGCTTCCGTGAGAGTACAGTGCCGGCAGCTCCCGGTAGCGCCCTTGATAATCCAGACCGTAGCCGACCACAAACACGTCGGGGATCTCAAACCCGCGATATTTGACGTCGAGGCCGGCAATGCGGCGGTGCGGGCGATCCAGCAGCACGCAGATCTCCAAGGACGCCGGCGCGCGCGCGCGCAGCGTACGCGACACGTACTGCAGCGTGAGTCCGGTATCGATGGTGTCTTCAACGAGAATGACGTGCCGGCCCTCGACCGATGCCGAGGTGTCTTTGACGAAACTCAGGCCTTCGGCGTCTTGATAGCGCGTCAGCGCGATCACGTCGAACTCGCAGGGGATGTCGATCGCGCGCGTGAGGTCCGCCAAAAAAACCGCAGATGCCGTCAGCACGCCGACGACCATCGGATTGAGCCCGGCATAGTCCTTCGCGATTGCAGCGCCAAGTTCGCACACGCGCGCCGCAATGGCAGCCTCGTTGTAAAGTTGTTCCGCGATCACGAAACGCGAGCGAGCCTGTTTGAAAAAACGCGCTCGACGTCGCGGCGCGTGAAGAGTTTGATCTGAACGTCGGGAAAGGCTTGACGCATCAGTCTCATCTTGCGATTCTTGCGCGTCAGCAAGCGCGGGCTCAACACCGTCATTTCGACGAACAAGTCATACTCCGGCAAGAAGAAATCCGGCGTGAACCATTCGCTCACGAAACCGCGCGAGTCCCAGCAAATCGGAAAGGCACACGGTTCATAGATCCACGTAACCTGGTAGAAGTCGAGAAGTCGAGCGAACTCCTCTTCGCTGCGATGCGCGAACCGGGCGACAGACGTTGCCACGGACTTACATCTACGACGGCCCTGTGGAAAACTCCGCCTGCGCCGGCAAGGCGACTTCGAATCGAGCGCCGCCCAGCGGTGAATCCGTTACCGCGACGCTACCCCCGCACCGCTCGGCGATCAGCTTCACGATCGCAAGACCGATGCCGGCGCCGTATCGCGCGGCACTCTCTTTGCCTCGCACGCGCAAGGCGAAGACGCTCGAACGCTCCTCGGCGCTGACCCCCGGACCGTCGTCGTCGACCGTGATCTGTGCGCCACCGGCATGTGCGCGCACGCTCACCGCAATGTTCCCGCCCTCTCTTCCGTATTTTGTTGCATTCTCGAGAAGATTGACCATCAATTGCAAGCACGCATCGGGATCATTACGTTCAAACGCCCGCTTTTTCGCTTCCGTGCCATCATGAGGCTATCTGGGTGCCGCCGGTATGACTAAATTAATGTTGAACGGAATTTGTTTTACGCTTTGCCCGTCCATGATCACATCGATAGCAAAATGTCCGGCGCGTGTAACTTGGATTTGGTTCAACGAAATGGTCAGCATCAGGTTTATATGCGTGCCTTTGGGCTGAATGACATTTGGGTCCGGTGGTATTGGCAAGTCCAGCGTTTTGATTTCAGCATCGGATTACCGTCTTCATCTATGTAGCGAATCTCTAGTCGATGCTCACGTTGCAAGTCGGCTCTGTTCGCCCAAAAATTTATCGCCAGGGATGCGCTGATGGGCGCGGGGATCGCTGGAACGTTAAAGTTGCTGATACCTCCGCCAATCAAATGCATAAGGCCATCGCCCTTGCTGATGGCAGCATCCGCTAATATCGCGTAGTCTAGTTGCATTCTGTGGTCCCCACCGTGCTAGCTTGCGCTAGCCTTGTTTGGCTCTATGTACTTGCCAAGAGGGTTCTCGAAGGCGATTTTCCCATTCGGCGTCTGTTGCGCGAGGTTACCACTAGGAGAGAGCTCTTCGCGGATCTTGCTCGCGATCTCGTCGGCGAGGTCCAAGTGCTCTTCGAGATACGATTTCGCATTCTCGCGGCCTTGGCCGATGCGCTGCTCGCCGTAGGTGTACCACGAGCCGCTTTTGCCGACGATATTGCGTTCGAGCGCGACGTCGAGAATCGAGCCCATCTTGCTGATGCCGCGGCCGTATGTGATGTCGAACTCGGCTTGACGGAACGGCGGCGCGACTTTATTTTTGACGACTTTGGCGCGCGTGCGCACGCCGACGACGTCTTGCCCGACTTTGATCTGCTCGAGCTTGCGCACGTCGAGCCGAATGGAGGCGTAAAACTTGAGCGCGCGTCCGCCCGAGGTGGTTTCCGGACTTCCGAACATCACGCCGATTTTTTCGCGCAGCTGGTTGATGAAGATCATCACGGCCTTGCTGCGCGAGATGCACGCGGTCAGTTTGCGGAGCGCCTGCGACATGAGGCGGGCCTGCAGGCCGACGTGGGCGTCGCCCATGTCGCCTTCGAGTTCCGCCTTGGTTACCAACGCGGCAACCGAGTCGACCACGATCACGTCGACGGCATTGCTGCGGATCAGCATCTCGGCGATGTCGAGCGCCTGTTCGCCCGTATCCGGCTGCGAGACCAGCAGGTTGTCGAGATCGACGCCCAGGGCAGCGGCATAGGTCGGATCGAGGGCGTGCTCTACGTCGATAAAGGCTGCAGTGCCGCCGAGTTTCTGCGCTTCGGCGATGGCGTGCAGCGCGAGCGTCGTTTTACCGCTGGACTCAGGGCCGTAGATCTCCACAATGCGTCCGCGCGGGTAACCCCCCACACCGAGCGCGAGATCGATCGCGATCGAACCCGAAGGAATGACTTCGAAGGCCATTCGTTCGCTGAACTCGCCCATCCGCATAATCGAGCCTTTGCCGAATTGCCGCTCGATCTGCGCGAGGGCGTTGCTCAGGGCGGTCTGCCGTTCGCCTTGCGCTGCCATGTTGCTCTCCTAACCTTTAGCGTCTGCTATTTCTATATCACGATATCGGGTGCGAGTGCCAAGGGGGTGGCATTCTAAAACGCCGCTTCTGCGAAAAGTGCATCGATAAATTCCCTGGGCGAAAAGGGCCGCAGATCGTCAGCCGTTTCGCCCAGGCCGACAAACTTTATGGGGACCTCGACCTCGTCGACGATGGCCACCAGCACGCCGCCCTTGGCCGTCGAGTCGAGTTTGGTAACCACGACTCCCGTCAGCGCGGTCGTTTCATGAAAGAGCTTGGCCTGGGAGATCGCGTTCTGGCCCGTCGTGCCGTCCAAAACCAAGAGCGTCTCCGCGGGCGCGCCGCCCGTCTCGCGCTCGATCACGCGCCGCATTTTCTTCAGCTCTTCCATAAGATTGGTTTTGGTTTGCAGGCGGCCGGCGGTATCGACGATCACGACGTCGGCGTCGCGCGCGCGCGCGGCTTGCAATCCGTCGAAAACGACCGATGAGGGATCCGCGCCTTCTTTGCCGCGGACGAATAAAGCGCCCGAGCGTTCCGCCCAGATGACCAGCTGTTCTGCCGCCGCGGCGCGAAATGTATCGGCCGCAACGAGCAGCACGCGTTTGCCTTGGCCGCGCAGGCGCGTGGCCAGCTTGCCGATCGTCGTCGTTTTGCCGCTGCCGTTGATGCCGACGATCAGCAGCACGGCCGGCTTGCCGGAAAGATCGAGCTCCGCGTTTGGAAGCGTCAGAAAACGCTCGACGTCTTTATGAAAACGCGCGACGATTTGATCGCTGGTGCTCCACAGCTCTTGCTTCGCGACTGTTTTCAGCCCGCTGACGATTTTCGAGGTCGTCGCGACGCCAAAATCCGCGGAGAGCAAAAGCTCCTCGAGTTCTTCCCAGACCTCGGGGGTAATCGGCTTGCGCGCCCGGCCCAGTGCCTCGACGCCCGCCAGTGCCTCCCTCGCCAATCCGAACGAGGCCCGGAGCTTAACCAGCCAACTCACGGAAGGGAGGTTTCTAGGCGTCTAATCGAACTCCTGTTCGATTGAACAGCGTATTCGCGCTGCGCGCTCCACGCCCCCAGCCGTCCTGAGCGGGGACGAAGGGCGACTGGGTCCCCGGCCTTCGGCCCATCTGCCATTAGCCCGGAAGCTCGCTGGAGGGTTTCCGGACGTACTTTTGTTTGAGGGTGGGGTCGCCTTCGCGATAGCCCAGATCGCTTTGCAGCTCTCGCAATAAATGGCGTAGATGGATGACCGCTTGGGCGTGGATCTGCGAAACGCGCGATTCGGATACGTTCAGGCGTTCCTTGATGTCTTTGAGGGCCTGCCCATCAAAATAGTAGAGCGAAATGACGATCCGCTCTTGCGCGGGCAGTTCGCTCACCGCTTGGACCAGCGCGCGCCGCAGCTCGCGCTGCTCGACGCTGGCGGTAATGTCCACGTCGGCGTCTTTGAGCGTGTCGGCAAGGGGAATTTGATAGCCCTTCTCACTCGGCAGCGGCTCCTCGAGCGAAAGCAGCGACGTTCCGCGCACGCGCTGCAGCAGCGCATTGTACTCATCCATGGGCATGTCCAGGTGAGCTGCAACTTCGGCGTCCGTCGGGAGGCGGCCGAGCTTCACTTCGAGTTCTTGATAGGCGCGCTCGATTTCGCGAGCCCGCTGGCGCACCGCGCGCGGCACCCAATCCAAGGCCCGAAGCGCGTCGATGATCGAGCCGTTGATGCGCGTGATCGCATATGTTTCGAATTTGACGCCGCGCGAATCGTCGTATTTTTCGATCGCGTCGATCAAACCGACGATGCCGTCGTTGATGAGATCGTTCAAGTCCACGTTGGGCGGCAGGCTGACGGATATTCTTCCCGCCACGTATTTCACGATATGCAAATACTTGTGGATCAGTTCTTCGCGCGAGTATTCGACGCCGTTGATGCGGTAGCGGCGCGGGCCACCGCCGGTCTTCACGCGTACCTGATTCGGGGGTTGACCGCCGCATAGAGCAGATCGACGATCGTGTTGACGACCACGAAGACTGTCGCGAATAAGAGAATGACGCCGTTGACCAGCGGCATGTCGCGATTGCTGATCGCGTCGAATGCCAAGCGCCCGACGCCGGGCCATGCAAAGATGTGTTCGGTCAGCACGGCTCCGCCGAGCAACAGGCCGGTTTGCAAGCCGATGACGGTGAGAATCGGCACCAAAGCATTACGGAGCGCGTGATGCAGCAGCACCGCGCGCTCGCTCAAGCCCTTAGCGCGCGCGGTTCGGATGTAGTCGCTGCGCAGCACGTCGAGCATACCGCTGCGCGTGATCTTCGCGACGATCGCAAGCGGAATGGTGCCGAGCGTCAGCGCCGGCAGCACCAGATGCCACAGCGCATCTCCCGCGGCTTGCCAGTTGCCTTCGAGCAGCGCGTCCAGCACGATGAGATGCGTGATCGGCGTTACGGTGTATTGCAACGAGATGCGTCCCGAGATCGGAAAGAGATTGAGCCTGTAATACGATGGTACCACCGAAAGCAAGTATACGAGCATCCAACCGAGCCAGAAAACCGGAATCGAGACGCCCAGCAGCGCGAGGCTCATCGTCAAGGCGTCGGCGAGCGACCGAAACTTTACAGCCGCGATGATGCCAAGCGGAATTCCAAAAGCGATCGCCACGATCATCGCCGCCAGCGCCAGCTCGACCGTGGCCGGAAAATATTGCGCGAGTTTGCCGGCGACGCTTTCGTTGTCCACGACCGAACGCCCGAGATCGCCACGCGCTGCGTGCGCCATGTACAGTCCGAGCTGCACGTACCACGGCTTGTCGAGCCCGAGCGACGTGCGCAGCGCCGCAGCTTCGGCGGCCGACGCATGCTCGCCTAAACGAATCGCCACCGGGTCGCCCGGAATCGCCTTCATGAACGCAAAGCTGACGATGGTGATGGCAATCAACACGAGCACGAGCCGCAGCGTACGGACGGCGACGAATCTAGCCATAGAAAGAGCGCGCGGCGAAACGCAAGGCTTGGCCGTAGAGAAAGGCTTTGTCCCCAAGCGTGCGTTCGTGATCTTCCCGTTGTAGGAGATCGACGAACCTCGAAGACTTTCCGAGCTGGTCGAACAGCGCCGAGTAACGCGACGGTTTACGTTCGAGGTAACGCATGAGCTCGGCGCGGTGGCGCAGCCGCGAATAGAAGCGACTCCTTAGCGCGGTTCCGTACCACTGATATGCGCGGTGCGGCTGCGCACGCGACACGCTGACGGCATCGGCCGCAAAGCGTCCGCTCATAGCGGCTTCGTAAATTCCCTCGCCGTTCGTAGCGTCGACGAGTCCGGCCGCAGTCCCGCCGACCATCGCGCCCGGCACCGCGACAGCCGGTCGCGGCGCGCCGCCGTACAGCAAGTGTCCCTCGAGCTTCGTCGTGAATGTCGCGGACGGATACAATCTTGCGCGCACGCGCTCGGTGAAGCGATCGAGTTCCTCGCGCAATTGCGCGCCCGCCATTTTTCCCATGACGCCAAGACCGATCGCCAAATGATCGCGCTTGGGAAACATCCACGCGACCGTCATACGTCCGTCGCGCGTTGCAAAATAATGCATTTCAAGCGATTTGTAGGCCACGGCGGCAGCGGGGCGGTCGAGGTACACTCGATATTGCAGCGTCGTAACCAAACCATTTTGCCATTGCGGATATGCGAGCTCTGTATCTTCGAGCTTTGCGGTCGAGCCCTGTGCGAAAAACACGTTTTGCGTTGCAATCATTTTGTGTTCGCCGGACTTTAAGTCCGCGTAGTCGATCAGCAGGCGATCGCCGTCGCGCTGCAATCCGCGGAACAGCGACGACGTGCGGACGTCGGCGCCATCCGTTCGTGCAAGGTCGCCAATAGTGCCGTCGAGTTCTTCACGCGTCGTGGTGTGGCCGGGGACGATCGCAAGCTCGTATTCTTTGCCCGCCGGATCGAAGAGCGCAAGGCGCGGCGTATCGCAGTGGATGATCGCGCGCGGCAGATCGAACGTTCCGCAAAAGCCCGGCCGCAGACCCGCGGCGCAAACACGCTTGGCTCCGACCGTGCTGTCCTTCTCGAGTACGACCGTCTGCACGCCGGCGCGCGAGGCTTCACGCGCGGCGACACCGCCCGCCGGCCCGCAGCCGACGACGACGAACTCGACTTGCTCCATCTTGGGCTCGTTTCGACGCTCCTCGTCATGCGCCCATTCGGACGCCGACAAAAGGCGGGTAGGTTCGCGCCGACGGGATGGCAAATTCGCGGCCCCTATGCATTCAGTAAGCGGGATCAGTTCGTCGGCTGCAATCTACCTGGGGCTGGCAGCGGGCGTGCTGGCCATTTTGTACGGAATCATCCTTATAAGCTGGGTGCTGGGATGTTCCCCCGGCAACGCCCGCATGCAAGAGATCGCCGGTGCGATCGAAGAGGGCGCGATGGCGTTCTTGCGGCGCCAATATACGACCATCGGCATCGTCGCGGTCGCGCTATTCGTCGTGATTCTCGTTGGCCTCCATTGGCAGCCGGCCGTCGGATTTTTGATCGGCGCGGTGCTCTCGGGAGCCGCAGGTTTTATCGGGATGACGGTCTCCGTACGCGCCAACGTCCGCACGGCCGAAGCTGCGCGCGGCGGTTTGGCGCCTGCACTCGCGGTTGCGTTCCGCGGCGGCGCGGTCACGGGACTGCTCGTTGTTGGGTTGGGCATTCTCGCGGTTGCCGGTTATTACTGGATTCTGCTCGACGTCAATCACGGCGACGAAACGCAATCGCTTGGCGCGATGATCGGACTCGCTTTCGGCTGTTCGCTGATTTCAGTTTTTGCGCGTCTAGGCGGCGGTATCTACACGAAGGCCGCCGACGTCGGCGCCGATCTGGTCGGCAAAGTTGAAGCCGGCATTCCCGAAGACGATCCACGCAATCCCGCGGTGATTGCCGACAACGTCGGCGACAACGTCGGGGACTGCGCCGGCATGGCCGCGGATCTTTTTGAAACCTACGTCGTG
The DNA here is from genome assembly GCA_003140855.1 of Vulcanimicrobiota bacterium. Classification (GTDB taxonomy): domain Bacteria; phylum Vulcanimicrobiota; class Vulcanimicrobiia; order Vulcanimicrobiales; family Vulcanimicrobiaceae; genus Rubrimentiphilum. Next base: position 10,355 of record PLLF01000074.1, on the reverse strand, counting down.
ACCACAGTAGCCGCGATGCTGCTCGGCAACTTGCTGCTGGGAAAAGTCGCCGGCGCGACCACGTTCCCGATCGTCATCGGCGCGATCTCGATCGTCGCCTCGATCATCGGCACGTTTTTCGTGGGCATCGGTAAAGTCGATCGCGCGAAGATCATGAACGCGCTGTATTCGGGCCTAGGCGTCGCGGGCGTCATCGCCGCTGTCGTATTCTACTTCATCACGGTCAGAGAGTTCGGCGCCGGCGGAATCGTCATCGGCACGGGCGCGCTGGTCCGCCATGTCGCGCCGCTTAATATCTGGGCATGTGCGATCATCGGCTTGGCCGTCACCGGCCTCATCACGTGGATCACCGAGTATTACACCGGCACGCAGTATCCGCCGGTGCGCCGCATCGCTAACGCGTCGATCACCGGGCACGCAACCAATATCATCGCCGGTTTAGCGGTTTCAATGCAGGCGACCGCGCTGCCGGGCCTCGTGATCGTGATCGGCATTTTGGCCTCGTATGCGCTCGTCGGCTTGTACGGCGTCGGCATCGCGGTCATGGCGATGCTTTCGATGGCGGGTATCATCGTCGCGATCGACTCGTTCGGCCCAATTACCGATAACGCGGGCGGCATCGCGGAGATGGCGGACCTCCCGGCTGAAGTGCGCGGCGTCACCGATCCGCTCGACGCCGTCGGCAACACCACCAAAGCGGTTACCAAAGGCTATGCGATCGGATCGGCCGGTTTGGCTGCGATTGTCCTGTTCGCATCGTTCTCACAAGAACTCTCGAGCAAGTGCGCGGCATTTCACGGATGCGTTGCCGGCAGCGGCATCTTCAGCATCGAGTCGCCGTACGTATTGGCCGGTTTGCTGATCGGCGGAATGCTGCCGTTCTTCTTCTCGTCGCTTTCAATGGAAGCCGTCGGGCGCGCGGCCGGCTCGGTTGTGGAAGACGTGCGCCGCCAATTCCGCGAGAATCCGGGGATCATGGCCGGCACGTCGCGGCCTGATTACGCGAAGACCGTCGATATCGTGACGCGCGCCGCGCTCAAGGAAATGGTGCTCCCCTCGCTCATTCCGGTCGGCGTTCCGGTGCTGATCGTGCTGCTCGGTGCGATTCATGTCTTCCCCGGGATCACTGCGGCGCAAGTGATGGGCGGCGTGCTTGTCGGCGCAATCGTCACCGGTTTATTCCTGGCGATCGCGATGACGAGCGGCGGCGGCGCGTGGGACAACGCGAAAAAATATATCGAGGACGGCCACCTCGGCGGCAAAGGCTCCGATGCCCATAAGGCCGCGGTCACCGGCGATACGGTCGGCGATCCTTATAAGGACACCGCCGGCCCCGCGATCAACCCGATGATCAAAGTGCTGAATATCGTCGCGCTGCTGCTCGTGGGTTTTCTCATACACTAGCGGCAAGCAAGCGCCGGGTCGCTGCAATAAGCCTCCGTGCGGGTACGTTGCTTTATTGAGAGGATAGATTTCAATGAAGCGATTCTGGGGCGCTGTCAGTGCTGTTGTGCTGGTCTTCGCGATGGCCACACGGGCGCTAGCCTACACCCAAGACCAACAAGTCGAGCTGCAGATCGGCCAGCAAGAATATCAGCAGCTCCAACAAAAAGGCGAGATCCTCACGAGTTCGCCATACTATAGCATCCTCAATCCGATCGCAACGAAGATCAAGCGCATTGCCGATCCGCAATACTTCACGCCGTTCCATTTCATCCTGGTCAACGAAACCTCACCCAACGCGTTCGCAGTGCCGGGCGGAAACGTGTACGTGACGACCGCGATGATGCGTTTCGTCAGAAACAAAGAAGAGCTCGCGGGCGTCCTCTGCCACGAGACTTCTCACGACATCCATCACGACGTACTGAACCTGTATCAAAAAGATCAGCGCTTGAGCATGTACGGCGCGCTGGCGGAACTGCTGCTCGGCCGCGGCGCAAGCGGCGTTGCTAATACTGTCATTAACATCGCGGCAAATCTCGAAGCCCTGCATTTTTCACGGCAAGTCGAGGAAGACGCCGACCATAAAGGCGCGATCACGTGCGCGCAAGCGGGCCTCACGCCTTACGGCATGGTCTGGCTGATGCAAGCATTCCAGAACGCGAACCTGTCTAGTCCGCCGGAATTTATCTCCGACCATCCGAGCGACGCGCACCGGATTGGCGCACTACAAAGCGAATTCACAAGCGATCCCGCGTTATTTAATAAATACAACCAGCAAATCGCGTGCGGCACGCCGCTGAGCTATGGCGGGCTCTACGATCAGTACAAGGGCGGCTGTGGAATCGAACGCCGGCAAACAGGCACGTCGGTTACCGCGACGCGCGCGGGCGTAACGCACATCGCGCCGGTTACGGCTTCACGCAAACCGAAGTGCCCGGCCAACTGGAAGTACTGCTAGCGCTACCAGCCGCCGGAGGCGCCGCCCCCGCCAAAGCCTCCACCGAATCCGCCGCCTCCTAGGCCGCCGAATCCGCCACCACCGCTGCCGCCCCAACCGCCGCCGAGCGCGCTTCCGAGGATCCACATGCCGGCGCCGCCGCGCCCGCGGCCCCTTCGCGCCAGAAATATCAGCACGGTGAGAATGATGAGGAAAATAACCAGCGAGCCGATGATGCTGCGCGTCGATTCGTCGCTGCTGCTGCTTTGTGCGGCCACCTCGTGTCCGATTTGATCTTTGAATGACGGAGTGATCGTTAGCAGCATCCGGTCGACGCCGTCTTGGACGGCGCCGTCCACGTCGCCGGCACGCATCTTCGGACGGATCGTTTCGTTGATGATACGGCTCGAGTCCGCGTCGGTCAGCGAGCCTTCCAGTCCGTAGCCCACCTCGATGCGGATGCGATGGTCTTGCATGAACAAAAAGAGAATCGCGCCGTCGTCTTTGCCTTTGCGCCCAATCTTCCAGGTTTCGGCGGCTTTGATCGTCCAGTCTTCGAGCGGAACGTCGCCGGTGGTTTGTCCGATCCACACAACGATGCGATGGCCGGTCGTGTCTTCGTATCGTTTGAGTTCCGCATCGAGATTTTCAACGGTGCTCGCGCTGAGCGCGTTCGCGTTGTCGGTGACGTAGTTAGTCGGACGCGGCGGTGCGGTCAACGCCGCGGCCAGAATCAGCGTCGCAATCATATGGCGCCGACCTTCGGAAAGTGCGCGCGGAGTTGTTCGCCCGTCCGCGCGATCCCGTGCTCGAGCGCGCCGGTTATGTCATCGCGCTTAAAGTACGACGTCATCTCCGCCACGACGTCCTTCCAAAACTGCTCGCCAACGCGCTGATGGATGGCATCGTCGCCATAAACGGCAAAGCGCCGCGATTTTGGCGCAACCAAAAAGATCACGGCGTTGCGATGCGGGTGCTTATGCAGCTCCGCTTGATGCAGATGCTCGCGTGCGGATGCTAAAGCGTCAGCGGTATCGTGCGGCAAAACCCGTACGGCAACGCGTCCGGTCGAGTCCTTTTCAGCAGAGTCGATCGCCGCGCGGATGCGATCGCCGTCGATTCCCATCACGGGAAATTGACTTTGGGCGCGTTCTGAGCTCCGGGTTGTGCTTGAAAGTATGCCTTGGTGTTGAAGCGCGACCCAAAAATACCCGCAATCATGGCGGTTGGGAACGTGTTGCGCTTGGTATTGAACGCCTGCGCGAGCTCGTTGTAGCGGCGGCGCTCAACCGAGATCCGGTTTTCCGTTCCTTCGAGCTGCGACTGCAGCGTCAAAAAGTTCTCGTTGGCCTTGAGGTCCGGGTAGTTCTCAACGGTGACGAGCAGCCGCGAAAGGGCCGACCCGAGCTTGTCTTGCGCCTGCTGGAACTGCGCCATGGCATTCGGATCGTTGGCCGCATTCTGCAGCACTTGCGGCGAAAGTTGCCCGACGCTCGCGCGTGCCTGCGTGACGGCAATGTACGTGCTCTTCTCGAAGTTCGCCACGCCTTTGACGGTGGCCACCAAGTTGGGCACGAGGTCCGCGCGCCTCTGATACTGATTTTCGACCTGCGCCCACTGCGCTTGCACGGCTTGATCGAGCGTCACCAGGGAATTGTACGTCCCGCCTATCGCGAGAATGATGACGACGACGATCGCTAACGCGATCCACAATCCGTACGAACGAGGGCGGCCTTGCACTTGTCCCATGTGTTACTCCTATGTAGTCGCGGGCGCTTCGTCGAGCGCGCGGAATTTGCGATAGATCACCCAGTATGACGCCAAGATTGCCGAGATGCCGAACACCACGAGCCCGTCTCCAACGACGGTTGCCGTTACGCCGGCCGGTATCAACAACCGGATGGCCGCCCTGAGAATGAACGCTCCAATCCAGATCGCGGCCGTGATCCAGGATGGTTCGACGTACATGATGTGCGGTTTCTCGGTGCGGCGCACCGTCCGATGTGCAGACATTGCAACGCCGAGCGGCACGCCGAAAATCACGCCGATGACGACCGCCGCGGCAATCGCAAAAGCGGGCGCCGGATTGATTTGTTCGGAGGCCCAGATGCTTACCACCGTCATCGCCAAGAAAACGACAGGCGCGATGAATAGGCGCACGAGGCTCATCTTCATGGGCCGTGAGTAGCGAAAGAAAACGATCGCCGCCATGACGAGGTAAATCGCCAGTTGGCTGAAGATTGGCGGCTGTTGCGCGGCGGCGTGCATGCTTATGACACCTCTAACAAAGAAGCGTACTCGCGTACGCCCCTTTTGTTGCTACTTGATTTCGACCTTGGCGCCGGCCTCTTCGAGTTTCTTCTTAACGGCCTCGGCCTCGTCTTTGTTCACGCCTTCCTTCACCGGTTTGGGCGCGCTTTCAACAAAGGTCTTGGCTTCGGTCAAACCCAGGCTCGTCAGCTCGCGCACGGCCTTGATGACTTTGATCTTCTCGGGCCCAGCCTCGGTAAGAATAACGTCAAACTCAGTCTTCTCCACGGCCGGAGCTGCGGCGGCAGCTGCGCCGGCGGCGGCCATCGCAACCGGAGCTGCGGCCGAGACGCCATATTTTTCTTCAAGCTGTTTGACGAGATCGGCGAGCTCGAGCACGGTAAGTTTATCGATTGTTTCAATGATTTCGGCGACTGCCATGATACCTGTGATTCTCCTTTAAGCGTTCGAACCCGCGGCTGTTTTTTGCTCGCGGATAGCATTGAGCACGCGGACGAGTCCGCTCTGATTACCTGAAAGTACCGTTACCAAACCGCGCAACGGCGACGCGAGCGAACCGACGAGCTTCGCAATGAGTTCTTGCTTGGACGGAAGCGACGCAAGGACCATGACCTCTTTCGCATCGACGATGCGGCCTTCGATGTAAGCCGCTTTTATGCCGATCGCTTTGACATCATCCGAGAAATGTTTGAGCGCTTTGGCCGGCGCAACCGGATCCTCGCCCGCGAATACCACGCCGGTCGGTCCGGTGAGAAATTGTTCGAGTTGCTTCGCGAGATCGGCGGCAGCGATCGAAAACAGCGAGTTCTTCACGACCGCATAGGAATTGCCGTCTTTGCGCAATTCGCCGCGCAAACGCGTGATTTGCTCGACGGTCAACCCCGTGTAGTCGGTCAGGAAAAGGTTGGTCGCACCCGCGAGCTTGCGCTGCAGTTCGGGAGTCGCGGCTTCTTTTTTAGCTGTCGGCATCGGTCCTCAAAAACAGAAACGGCGCTCCATCAGTCCGGAGGGCGCCATCTTAAGAACCATCGCGCTGCGCGATGCGAGCCTTCGAGTGCGTCCTATGCAGCGAATTAAGGGCGGACCCAGCTGCGGTCTTCGGAGCCGTCGGCCATCATAGCAGACGGTAGGACCCGAGCGCAAGGGGCCGCAGGCGGCCCGGGCCAAGCAAGCGTCCTATGAAGACAAACCGCCGCTCTTTCTTGCTATCCTCCGCCGCCGCGGTTGCCATCACCGCTGCGGAATCCACCGCTCGTGCAGCGAACGAGCAAGCCCGGATGAGCGCCTCGGACTCCCTCAAAGCACTGATGAAGGGCAACGCCCGTTTTGTCGCCGGCACCCCAGCGTGCTTGCCCGCCACGGTCAGGCGCGCCGAATTGGCCAACGGTCAAGCGCCCTTTGCGGCCGTATTGGGCTGTTCGGACTCGCGGGTTCCGGTCGAAACCGTTTTCGATCACGAACCGGGCGACATCTTCGTCGTGCGGGTCGCGGGGAATTTTGCCGACCCAGTCGGCATCGGCTCGCTTCAATATTCGATCGCGGTTTTAAAATCGTCGCTGGTTATGGTCCTCGGCCACACCGCGTGCGGCGCCATCAAAGCGGCAACCGATTTCGTCAAGACCGGCAAGGCGTTTCCCGGGCAGATTCAAACGCTCGCGGCAGCGCTCGCGCCGGTCGCAAAGAACACGCAGCATGCCGCGGGCGATTGGGTGCACAACGCTACCATTGCCAACGTGAAAGCGAACGTTGCAAAACTGAAGGCCGATGCGATTATCGGAAAAGCCGAGATCGTAGGCGGCATCTACAATCTCGCGACGGGGAAAATTACGCTGGTTTAAGCCGCTCTAGGCCTGGGTCGTTCGAACTTTGTTCGGATCGACTTTCACGCCGGGGCCCATCGTGCTCGTCAGCGTGATGCTGCGCAGATAGGTCCCCTTCGAAGCCGCGGGCTTCGCGCGAATGATCGCGTCGAGCAGCGTTGCAACGTTCTCGGCGAGTTGCTCTTCGCCGAAACTCGCCTTGCCGACGATCGTGTGCACGATCGACGCTTTATCCAAACGGTACTCGACCTTGCCCGCTTTGATGTCGCGCACCGCGGCGCCGATGTTGGGTGAAACGGTGCCGGCTTTCGGGTTAGGCATTTTCTGTGCGAGAATTCGCCCCAGCTGCGAACCGACCGGGCCCATCATATCGGGCGTCGCCACGGCGACATCGAAATCGGCAAATCCGCCTTTAATTTTATCGATCAGATCTTGTTCGCCGACGAAATCCGCGCCGGCGGCTTCTGCCTCCTTGGCTTTGTCGCCCTTGGCAAACGCGACCACGCGAACGGCGCGGCCCGTTCCGTGCGGCAGCAGCACCGTGCCGCGCACGTTTTGCTCGCTTTTCTTGGGATCGACGCCTAAACGAATGTGGGCTTCGATCGTTTCGTCGAATTTCGCATTCGCGTTTTTCTTCACCAGCGAAACCGCTTGAGCCGTATCGAATGCTTCGGCGGCATTATACGTCTGAACCAGGTTGCGGAAACGCTTGCCGTGCATGCGCGCCATCAGCCCTCAACCTCCACGCCCATCGAACGCGCCGTTCCGGCGATGATGCGCTTGGCCATCTCGATGTCGTTCGCATTGAGATCGGGCATCTTTACCTTGGCGATTTCTTCGACTTGCTTTTGCGTCAGTTTGCCGACTTTGTCGCGATTGGGTTCTTTCGAGCCCGATTCGATTTTTGCGGCTTGTTTAATGAGGAATGACGCCGGCGGCGTCTTCGTGATGAACGTAAACGTCCGGTCTTCGAAGACGGTGATCTCAACTGGAATGATCATGCCCGCCTGCGAGGCGGTACGTTCGTTGTACTGCTTGCAGAAGTCCATGATGTTCAAGCTGTATGGACCGAGCGCCGGGCCGATTGGCGGCGCGGGTGTGGCCTTGCCGGCCGGAATTTGCAGGCCGATCTTGCCTACGATTTTTTTTGCCATGACTTCGTCCTTTCAGAACTCCCCCTACATTTCGCAAGCCTGTCCTGAGCCTGTCGAAGGGCGACCGGGGTCGCTTCGCGCGCGAAAGTTTTACTTGGCGGTGCTATGCAAGCCGAATTCGTTGCCTTCCGAATCTTTGAAACTCGCCCAGCCGCCCCAGGGTTCCGTTCGTGGCTCTTCGGTGATCTCGACGCCAGGTTTCATTACACTTTCTCGATCTGGTAGAACTCGAGCTCGACCGGCGTTTCACGCCCGAAAATCGAGATGAGCGCGCGAACTTTTTCTTTTTCGGGCTGAATCTCGTCGATGAGTCCGGTGAAGTCGAAGAACGGTCCGGACGTAACCTTGACGCGATCGCCTTTCTTGAAGTCGATCTTCAGCTTGGGCGTTTCGATCCCCATTTGCTTGAGGATCGTTTTGACTTCTTTGTCTTGCAGCGGAACGGGTTTCTCGCCGGCGCCGGGGCTGCCGACGAAACCGGTTACGCCCGACGTGTTGCGCACGACGTACCAGGATTGGTCGTCCATGTCCATCTCGACCAGCACGTAGCCCGGAAACACTTTTTTCGGCGTGATCTTGCGCTTGCCGTCTTTGAACTCGACTTCGTCTTCCATCGGGACGAGCACGCGGAAAATCTTGTCCTGCATGTTCATCGAATGGATGCGCCGCTCGAGGTTGGCTTTGACTTTGTTTTCGTATCCGGAATACGTGTGGATCACGAACCAGTGCTTGCGGCTGTCTTTCCCTTTGGGCTGGCCGTCGGCCGCCGCGGTTTCGACTGCTTCAATCTGCGCAACTTCCGCTTCCGGCGTTTCGTGCTCCAGCGTTTCGCTTTCGCGCTCGGCAACCTCGGTGCTCACCGCACCAACGCCTTGGGCATCTTCGTAAGATTCAGCAGCTTGTTCGGGCGTATCTTGTACGCCGGATGCTTCTGAAAGCGCTTCGGCTTCGGATTCGTGGCTGGGAAATTCTATCATGATGTAACCGGTGGATGAATGTGACTGAAGATTTGGCCGAAGACCCAGTCGGCCGCATACGTGTAGAGTCCGACCGCGATGACAAGCACGACCGTCAAAACGGTTGCGGAAATCCATTCCTCGCGCGTCGGCCAGGTAACGCGGCGCAACTCGAGCCACACGCCGCGAACGAATTCGCGCGGGTTTGGCCGATTGCCCGATGTAGTCGCTGGAACTTTACTCATTGTTAGTATCTTTCCGGGAATTGGCAGGGCGGACAGGACTCGAACCTGCAACCGACGGTTTTGGAGACCGCAACTCTACCAATTGAGCTACCGCCCTATGGGCCTTTACTTCGTCTCGCGGTGCGGCTTATGGCAGCGGCAAAAACGGCAGTACTTGCTCAACTCGAGCCGTTCTGTCGTCTTCTGCTTATTTTTTTGCGAATTGTAGTTGCGGCGCTTGCACTCCGTGCACGCCAGAACGACCACTACGCGATTCTCTTTTTTTGCCACTTTTAAGCCTTAGCACTAACGAGCCGACACTAAATAAACGGACCCGCAGGTCCGTTCAGGGCCTGATTATAGCACCGCCGCGGGGGGTCCGGCAAGCGCGCCGCGAGGTGGTGCGCCCGGACGGAATTGAACCGCCAACCTCGGCCTTAGGAGTGCCTTGCTCTATCCAATTGAGCTACGGGCGCGCAGGCGCTTCCTTACCCCCAACCGGCATCCGGCCCTGTGCAGCTCGCCGAGGGCTTCGATCGCCGGCGGCCTAAAGAGCGGCGAGTGCAAGCAGTCGATTACGCTTTACTAGAACGCCAGATGCGAGCGCTGCTCGAAGACGAGCGCGATTTTATTGCCAATGCCGCCAACTTCGCCGCGTTCGTTTACAGCGAGGTTCCGGCCATCAATTGGGCCGGCTTCTATCTCCCGGCGAGCGACGGTTTGGTGTTGGGTCCGTTCGGCGGCAAACCCGCCTGCACGCGGCTTCCGAAAGGGCGCGGCATCTGCAATCGTGCCTTTGACGAGATGCGCACTGTCGTCGTCGACGACGTCAGCGCCGCTGCGGATCATATTTACTGCGACTCTGCTTCGAAATCCGAGCTAGTCGTGCCGCTGATCGTGAACGGGCAAGCGCGCGGCGTTTTCGATTTGGACAGCCCGGAATTAGCGCGCTTTCGCGCGGAGGATCAAGCCGGGATCGAGCGGCTGGTCGGCGCCTTTTTGGAAGCCACCTCGATATAGGCGAGCAGTTCTTTTCCGAAATCGCTCACGACCGTCAGGCCCGCGAAGTCGATCTTCGTAAGCGGCAGCTGCAGAAGCAACGCATCTCTGCCTTCCAGCATCCACGGACCGGCGCCAGAGAAAAACAATCCGGACTCTTCTGCGACCGTTGCGAGATCCGGCATTGCCGGATCGTCTAACGGCAAACGCAGATAGATTGCGCCCAGATGGGCAAGCGCACGCAGGTCTTCTATAGTTTGGCGCAAGGCGGTTGCGCTGTCGGCGCCGATTCTTAGCACGTCGATCGTGGCAACGGCATCTGCGCGATTTACCGCCGTCCGCATAATGCTGTCGCCCGTTGCGGGCTTGCCTCTGCGGAACTGTGCTGGGATTTCGAGATTTTCGTAGATACACTTTAGCATGTCGGCGTGGGTTGACGGCGCGTAGAGTGCGCGCGCTTCGGGCGGCTTCAGCAATTTGAAGTAGAGCATCGTGCTTTGCCGCTGCGAAGTCGTGGAGAGCTCCATGTGCTTTGCAGCGGCAAAGCACGA
>PLLF01000114.1 GCA_003140855.1 Vulcanimicrobiota bacterium | reverse complement strand
AGGCTGCCTTCGCGGTACATGTTGCGCCGGCGAATGTCAATCGGATCGATCCCCAGCGCGCGCGCCAAGCGCGTGACCATAGATTCGGCAGCGAAATGCGCCTGCGGCAAACCAAAACCGCGGAATGCGCCGCACGGCACGTTGTTCGTGTAGACGACGTACCCGTCGCTCGCAACGTTTTCGATTTCGTACGTTCCCGACGCTCCCACGGTCGCGCCCTTGAGCACCTCGATGCTCGTGCTTGCGTACGCGCCGCCGTCGGCGAGCAGTTCGGTTTGCGCGGCCAGGATTTTTCCGTCTTTGCGCGCCGCCCACTTTGAGCGGATAAAATACGGATGGCGTTTCTGGTGGCCGACGATCGACTCTTCGCGATTCCACACCAGCGCCGTCGGGCGTTTCAGCTTCCATGTCGCGAGCGCCAGCAACGGCTGCACGATCAAATCTTCGCGCCCGCCGAACGCACCGCCGATTTTTGCATAGCGAATAACGACGTCGTCCTCGCCCAGACCGAGCATCTTGACGATCTGCTTGCGATCCTCGTGCAGCCACTGGCCGGCCGTTTCGACGACCAGCTTCTCACCTTCGTAGTACGCAATGCCGGCGTCGGGTTGGAGATAGGCATGTTCTTGCCACGATGTCGAGAACGTCTCCTCGATGACAACATCCGCGGAAACAAACGCGGCCTCGACATCGCCCTTGCGGATCCGGATATGTCCAAGAATGTTACTCTCGCGCTCGTCATGCACGCGCGGCGAGTCCGGCTCCATCGCTGCGCGCGCGGACGAAACGATCGGCAGGTCTTCGTATTCGACCCGTACGAGCTTGGCGGCATCTTCTGCGGCTTCAACAGTCTCCGCGGCCACCAGCGCGACCCGATCGCCGACGAAGCGCACTTTATCGTCGCACAGCAATGGCTGGTCGTCCTCGATCAGACCAAAACGGTTGTACGGCACGTCCGCCGCGGTAAATACCGCGATCGTCCCCGGGTGCGCGAGCGCCGCAGATGTGTCAATCGACAAAACTCGCGCATGCGCGCGATTTGCGAACACCGCTTTCAATTGGACCATGTCCGCACGCACCAGGTCGGCCGGATATTTTGCAGCGCCGGTTACTTTGCTGAGCGCATCGGGCCGCGCCACGGCCGCACCGATCATTTGCATAGAGGATTCAGGCCGACCGTGTGCACGCCGAGCTTTACCATTTCATCAATCGCAAGCTGGAGAGCGGCTTCGCATTGCCCGTATTTTTGATCCAGCGCAATTGCCTTCTCCCAGTCAGCTCGCGCCAAATCTTTCTTGCCAAGGGCGAGATAAGCCAGGGCGCGATTACTGTAGGTGTCGGGCGCTTCATCGCCGTTCTTTATCGCTGCTGTAAAATCCGCAACCGCCTGGTCGTAGCGGTTCAACTGCAGTGCCGTGTACCCGCGCCAGTACAGCGCAATCGTATTTCCAGGCAGCGCACTGACCGCAAAATCGAAATCCGCGTATGCTTTGTCATAGGCTTTGTTTTGTAGTTCGATATGTCCACGCGAGATTCGCACTTTGGGGTCTTTCGGATATGCCGCAATCGCCTTATCGCAGTCCGCTTGCGCACCCGCCCAATCGCTCAATCTCCTTCGCGCGTCGCAGCGCCGCCAATAACCCGCGGCATCGCTCGGGTTTAATGCCAAGTATGCATCGTATTCTTTGAGAGACCCTTGAAGGTCGCCGCTGTCATACAATCGGTCGCCTTCCGTCTGGTGCACGAGCGCAAACGTCGGCGCGAGTTGCAACGCTTTTGCGCAATCCGGGGCCGCGATATCATACTTTTGAAGGCGCGTATAGACTTCGCAGCGCAGGGTGTAAGCCATCGGCGTGCCGTTGGCCGCAATGGTCGTGTTCAGCAACGTCAGCGCGTCACCGGACTTGTCTTGGTCGAGCAGCTGATGGACGTTTTCGTACAATGCCTGATCCGCCGACGTCGTCTGGGCAATTGCAACGCCGGTATGAAACGCGAGCAGATTCGCGCACGCGATGGCTACGACTGCGGCGAGACGCCAACTCCGCTTACTCATGCTCGCGTCCCAACCTCGTCGGGAACGGCCCGATGCGCCGTCATTTGCTGAGCTGCATCTTGCATCGCGTCGAGTATTTTGCGATAGCCCGTGCAGCGGCAGATATTTCCGCTGATCGCCGTTTGGTGCTGCCCCAGCGTCGGCGCGTCGCATTCTTGCAACAGCTTCGCGCCCGCCATCAGCATGCCGGGAATACAAAAACCGCACTGCACCGCGCCGTGCTCGATGTACGCCTGCTGCAATGGATGAAGCGGCTTCCCATTATGGCTGGCGGCAAGGCCTTCGATCGTCACGAGACTGTGGCCGTGCGCTTGCGCCGCCGGAACCAGGCACGACATCACCGCTTGCCCGTCGAGCCAAACCGTGCACGCACCGCACTCGCCCTCGGCGCAGCCTTCCTTCGAACCGGTCAGGCCGGCATTTTCGCGCAACGCATTGAGCAGCGTTTTGCGGCACGCGCCGCGCAGCTCCGCGCGCTTTCCGTTGACGATCGAAACAACCGTCCCGTCGAACTCTTTCACCGTGAGCGCCGGCTCTTCGCCCGTGTCCAGCAATACGTGGCGATCGGGCACACCTTCCGCGCATGCGTCATCCGCGATCCGTTGCAGGCCGCGTTCCAAGAGCGCGCTGACCGCAAGGCGGCGATACTCCGCACTCCCGCGGACGTCGCCAATCGGCGAAATGTCCTCCAGCACGGCTGCAGCGGCGGAAGCCATAGTCTGCGCATTCAAAGGCTTGCCGGCGAGCGCGGCTTCAGCATTCCTCGCCCGGACGATCGTCGGCGCGAGACAGCCCAATGCGATCCGCCCTTCACTGACAACCGCGCCATCGAACGAAAGCACAACAGCCACACTTATGACCGATATCGCCTGCGCGCGGCGCAACCCGAGTTTCAAAAATAGTCCGCGTTCGCCGGCTGCCAGCGGACGCACGCGAATCTCGCGCAACAGTTCATCCGCGCGCATCTGCGTCTTACGGAACCCGGTGAAGAATTCCGCAATGTCGACAACGCGCTCGCCGTCGACGCTTTGCAGCACGATCTCGCCGCCCATAGCGATCAGCGGAACGATCGTGTCGTTCGCGGGTGAAGCCGTCACGAGATTGCCCGCGATCGTCGCGCGGGTGCGAATCTGCGGCGCGCCGACCTCGACGCACGCTTGCACCAACGGCAGCGCGCGTTGCGCGCACGCTTTCGACGCGAGCACGTCGTTATGCGTCGCGAGTCCGCCGATCGCAATGCGATCGCCGTCGTTTCGCACGTATTTCAGCTCGCGCAGCTCGGTAATGTCGATCAATGTTTGCGTGGGTTTAACTTCGCGCGACAGTTCGACCAGCACGTCGGTGCCACCCGAAACAATCCGCGCCGCATCGCCGTATTCGCGCAGCAATGCAAGCGCTCGCGCCACTGAACGCGGTTGGAAATAATGCTGCCACAGCATAGCTAGTCGGACTTCACCAGGCGCCCGTTGAAGCCATGCGCATGCACGAACTCCTGGCGGAGATTCGCCGCCAACAGGACGCCGGCGAGCGGGTCGCGCTAGCGACGCTGGTGGACGTCCTGCGGTCTGCCCCGCGCGATCCCGGCGCGGTAATGGCTATCTCGTCGTCGGGCGCGCTCTTCGGCTCGATTAGCGGCGGCTGCGTGGAATCGGCCCTCGCGCAAGAGGCTGCCGGCGTGCTGCGCAGCGGGCAGGCCCGGTTGGTTGAGTACGGCCTTTCCGACGCCGATGCGCAAGCCGTCGGGCTGAGTTGCGGCGGAACGCTGAGCGTGCTTGTCGAGCCCCTCGAGCAAGCGGAGTCGGCTGCAGTCGAAAGGCGGCTCTCGTCGGAAACGCTGGTCGCTGAAGCGGTGCGGCTGGACGATCGCGGATTGGCGAACCGGCTCTTTCTCTTTGAAGACTCGTCGTTTGGGTCGCTCGGAAACGATCGCCTCGACGACGTGGTCGCCGCCGAAGTGCGCGCGTCGATCGCGGGCGACGTTACCGAAATTCGCGGCTACGGCGACGAAGGCGAACCGCACGGCGACGTTCGTGTTTTCATTCACCGCGCTTTGCCTAAGCCGCGCATGTATATCTTCGGCGCAATTGACTTCGCGCACGCGATGGTGCGCGTTGCGAAGCTGCTTGGTTACGAGGTGACGTTGTGCGACGCGCGCGCCGCATTCGCAACTCCCGAGCGTTTTCCGGAAGCCGACCGTATCGTGGTTGCCTGGCCCGATGATTTTCTGCGCGAAGCGCCCATTGACGAGCGCACCGCGATCGTCGCGCTCACGCACGACGAGAAATTCGACATTCCATTGATTCGCGCGGCGCTGCAAACCAACGCGGGGTACATCGGCGTAATGGGCAGCCGACGCACCAACGAACGGCGGCTCGCGCAGTTACGCGAACTCGGCGCGAGCGATGCGGAACTCGCGCGCTTGAATGCGCCGATCGGACTCGATCTCGGATCGCGCACGCCGGAGGAAACGGCGATCGCGATCGCGGCTGAAATCATCGCACTGCGGCACGGGCGCGAAGGCGGGCGGCTTGCGCGCGGCAGCGGACCGGTTAGAGGCCATTGGAAGTCACCGCAGTTGTCTTAGCGGCGGGTCGCTCGTCACGCATGGGCGCGCAGAAATTGCTCATGCCCGTGCGCGGCGTGCCGATGATCGATCGCGTCCTCGATGTTACACGCGATTATGAAACGATCGTCGTGAGTTCGCCCGAAGTTGCGGCGCACATTCGCGTGCGTCCGCGCATGCAGGTGATTCTCAATTCTAAACCCGATCTCGGCATGGCGCATTCGTTCGAGATCGCAAACGGCGCAGCGCCGCCTGAAGATGCGCTCCTGGTTTTCCTCGGCGATAAACCGCTGGTGACCGAAGCGCTCGCAAAGACGGTCGCGCAGCATGGCGTCGCGTCCGGCGCCGATGTGTGTTTCCCCGAACGAGACGGCCTCGGAGGCCACCCCGTGTTCTTCTCACCGCGCGCGCGAAGCCGCGTCGAAATCTTGACCGGCGATTCGCTACAAAGCTTGCGCGACGATCCCGAGCTGATCAAAGTGACCGTGCCGCTTGATGACGAGGGTGCTTATGTGGATATCGATGAGCCGGCCGACCTTCGTACTATAATGAACGAATGATAAGCATGCTGGCAGCCTTGCTTTTGGGCGCGGCCTCTCCGGTTTCACCGTTGCCATCTTTCAAGCGCATGGCGAATCAGCTTTTGCGGCCGACAAATATTCACGGGATCAGCGCGAGGACGGCGAGATCGTTTTCGTGCACGGTATCATGATCAAGCTCTCGCTGCAGGGCCGCGAAACGACGACCTATCCACAGCACGGACGCTACTCCAATTCCCTCGCAGTCGAAACGTCGCTCCAGGACCCCTGCCGTAGCGGCTGCCCCACCGGGGAGCCCTTGAGCGCCTTCACGGAGAATAACGCCGGATGCAAGCTCCCGTTAAACTGCGGACTATTACCCATTTCATAGGCGGCAAGCCCTATGGCGAAGACGCCGCACGTTTCGGCGACGTCTATGACCCCGCGCGCGGCGAGGTCCAGGCGCACGTTGCCTTTGCAGACCAAGCAACCGTCGACCGCGCCGTGCAGACCGCCAAGGCCGCCCAGCAGGCGTGGGGACGCACCGCTTTGGGCAAGCGCGCCGAAATCTTCTTCGCCTTCCGCGTGCTGATGAAAGAACACGCCACGCAGTTCGGCGAGATTCTCGCGAGCGAACACGGCAAGATCGTCAGCGACGCCGAGGGAGAGGTCGCGCGCGCACTTGAGGTGGTCGACTTCGCTTGCCAGCTCACCCATCAATTAAAAGGCGAGTTCAGCGAGAACGTTTCGACCACGATCGACACGTATTCGCTGCGCCAGCCCGTCGGCGTGTGCGCAGGCATCACACCGTTCAATTTTCCGATGATGGTCCCGACGTGGATGTTTGCGATTTCGATCGCGTGCGGTAATGCATTCGTGCTCAAGCCTTCCGAGCGTGATCCGTCGGCCTCACTGTTAATCGCCGACTTGCTGCAGCGCGCCGGTTTACCGGACGGCGTTTTCAACGTCGTGCACGGCGACAAAGTCGCGGTCGATGCGCTGCTGACGCATCTCGACGTAAACGCGATCAGCTTCGTCGGCTCGACGCCGATTGCCAAGTACATCTATCAAACCGCCGCGACACATGGAAAGCGCGTGCAAGCGTTGGGCGGCGCCAAGAATCATATGGTCGTGATGCCGGACGCCGATCTCGATTCGGCCGCTGATGCCCTAGTCTCGGCCGCGTACGGATCGGCGGGGCAGCGTTGCATGGCGATCTCGGCTTCCATAACCGTCGGCGACACGGCCGACGCACTGATGGATCGCGTGAAAGCGCGCATCGCCAAACTCAAGATTGGCCCTGGTTTCGATCGCAACAACGACATGGGCCCGGTCGTATCGCCGGCGGCACGCGATCGCGTGCTCGGCTACATCAAGCAAGGCGAAGCGGACGGCGCCAAACTCGTAGTCGACGGACGCGACTTTCACGTGAACGGATATGAGAATGGATTTTTCATCGGCCCCACGCTTTTCGATAAGGTGACGCCGAAAATGTCGATCTATCGCGACGAAATTTTCGGGCCGGTGCTCGTGAACACGCGCGTCGGGTCGCTCGACGAAGCGCTGCAGATGCTGCGCGACAATCCATACGGCAACGGCACGTCGATCTTCACGCGGAGCGGCGCGGCGGCGCGCCGTTTCCAAAGCGAAGTCGAAGTCGGCATGATCGGCATCAACGTGCCGATTCCGGTGCCCGTCGGCTACTACAGTTTCGGCGGCTGGAAAGCGTCGCTCTTCGGCGACTTGCACATCTACGGCGAAGACGGCTTCCGCTTCTATACGCGCGGCAAAGTCGTCACGTCGCGCTGGCACGATTCGAATGCCGGCGTGAATTTGGGATTCCCCACGCATAAATGAGCGAACAGCTCGGCGCGTCGATCCACAAACAGCTGTCGGAGATCGAGGTAACGCTCGAGGCCAACCGCTGTTTGTATTGCTACGATGCGCCTTGCATGAACGCGTGCCCGACGCACATCGACGTTGCGTCGTTCATTCAGAAAATCTCGACCGGCAACGTCAAAGGCAGCGCAAAAACGATCATGGATGCCAACGCCATGGGTGCGAGCTGCGCGCGCGTCTGCCCGACCGAAGAACTCTGCGAAGGCGCGTGTGTCTACAATGAAGCGGGTGACTCGCCGATTCGCATCGGCGACTTGCAACGGTACGCACTGGATTATGTCGCCGAGCGCGACATTCAACTTTTTGAGCCCGGTCCGGATAGCGGCAAGCGCGTCGCGATCATCGGCGGCGGTCCCGCCGGCCTTTCGGCCGCGCGCGATCTGCGGCGCTTCGGCCATGCGGTTACGATATTCGAAGCTAAAGATCAGCTCGGCGGCCTCAACACCTACGGCATCGTGCCGTTCCGGCTTTCGGTTGAGACGGCTTTGTGGGAAGCTGAACAAGTCGTGAAACTCGGGCTCGACGTACGCACGGGCGTGCGCGTCGGATTCGATGTGACGCTCGAAGGTCTCGTGCGCGATTACGACGCGGTAATTTTGGCGTGCGGCATGGGCAGCGTCCCCAAACTCGGGATCGAGGGCGAAAACCTCGAGGGCGCGTGGGATGCGCTCGACTTTATCGAGCGCACCAAGCTCGGCTTGCCTGTTCCGGATTTGGGCGAACGCGTCGCTATCATCGGCGCCGGCAACACCGCCATCGACGCGCTCACCTGCGCGAGGCGCCTTTCGATCGCGCGCGGCAAAGAGGCGCGCGTCGTCTGCTATTACCGCCGCGGCGAAGAGCAGATGACCGCCTATCAATTTGAGTACGATTTCGCGAAGGAAGAGGGCATCGAGTTCCGCTTCTTTTGCGCGCCGACGCGCGTCGTCGGCCAGAATCTGCACGTAAATGCCGTCGAGTTCATCCGCACACGATTGGAAACGCAGGGCGATCGTGAAATCGTAACGCCGATCCCTGGGAGTGAGTTTACGGAGCAGGTCGATACGCTCATTCGCGCCATCGGTCAGAGCCGGCTGATCGAAACGTTCGAACGGTTAGGAATCGCGCACGATTTCGGAGTCGTGAAAGTGGACGACGCACTGCAAACGTCGCGCCCGGGCGTATGGGCGGCAGGCGATTGCATTTTTGAAAAGGGCATGCGCGAAGCGATGGTTGTGGAGGTAGCACAGCAGGGCAAGCTTGTGGCGGCTTCCATCGATAGCCATCTCCGTTCGGGAGTTGCGGTTGAAGCGTGAAGCGCGCGGGTTTTGTGAACAGTAAGGGCGGACGTACACAGTGTCATGGTGAGCTTGTCGAACCACGACCGAGCAGCGCACGGTACGTGCGCGTGACGAGGTAACACGCTGATGGCAAATTTAGAGAGTAATCTCGCGGGAATTAAAAGCCCCAACCCCTTCTGGCTCGCTTCGGCGCCGCCGACGAACAGCGGCTATCAAGTGATGCGGGCGTTCGAAGCCGGCTGGGGCGGCGCGGTTTGGAAGACGCTCGGCACGCCGATCGTGAACGTGACCTCCCGTTTCGCTGCGCTCGACTATAAGCAAAACAAGATGATCGCGATGAACAACATCGAGTTGATCACCGATCGACCACTCGACGTGAATCTCAAAGAGATCGCCGAGTGCAAGAAAGCCTTCCCCGACCGCACGATCATCGCATCGCTGATGGAAATCTGCGAGCAAAAAGCGTGGCACGAGCTCGTGAGGCGCGTGCAAGAAGTCGACATCGACGGCTTCGAACTGAACTTCGGTTGCCCGCACGGCATGAGCGAGCGCGGCATGGGCTCGGCGGTCGGCCAGCATCCCGATCTCATTAAACAAGTCGCCGAGTGGACCAAAGAGGTCGCGCGCGTTCCCGTCATCGTGAAACTCACACCCAACATCACCGACATTCGTTTCGGCGCGCGCGCCGCGTCCGAAGGCGGCGCCGATGCTGTCAGTCTGATCAACACCATCAACAGTTTGATCGGCGTAGACCTCGACACGTGGAACCCGGTTCCGCACGTCGACGGCAAGAGCAGCCACGGCGGCTACTGCGGGCCCGCGGTGAAGCCGATCGCGCTCAACATGGTCAACGAGTGCGCGCGCGATCCTGAAGTCCGCATCCCGATCTCCGGCATCGGCGGAATCGAGACGTGGAAAGATGCCGTCGAATTTCTTCTGCTCGGCTCCAGCAACGTGCAAGTCTGCACGGCGGCCATGCACCACGGGTTCCGCATCGTCGAAGATATGATTGACGGTCTCAACAATTATTTAGACGAACGCGGCTTAGCGAGCGTTCAAGATTTGGTCGGCAAATCCGCAAACCGCATCACGACCTGGGAAAATCTCAACCTCAACTACAAGATCGTGGCGCGCATCGATCAGGACAAGTGCATCCACTGCAACAAATGCTATGTTGCATGCGAGGATGCCGCGCACCAATGCATCGACCGCATCATCAACAACGGCTCGAGCACGGTCATCGTCGACGAACAAGAGTGCGTCGGCTGCAATCTCTGTCAGATGGTCTGCCCGGTTGAGGAATGCATCGAGATGATCGAGATCGACACCGGCCTGCCGCCCGAATCCTGGAAGCAGCGCAGCTTGCGCCTAGAGAGCGTACCATCGGCACATTAATTCACGGCGGTACGGTCGTCACGGCGACCGATATCTACAACGCCGACATTTTGATCGAAGGCGAAACGATCGCCACGATCGGGAAAGACCTCGGGCGGGGGCACGACGTCATCGACGCGAGCGATGCCTACGTCTTTCCGGGCGGCATCGATCCGCACACGCACTTCGACATGCCCTTCGGCGGAACGGTCACCGCCGACGATTTCGAAACGGGCACGCGCGGCGCAGCGATGGGCGGCACGACGACCGTTGTAGATTTCGCGCTGCACACGCGCGGCGACTCGTTGCAAAACGCGCTCGACAAGTGGAAAGAGAAAGCCGCAGGCAAGGCCGTCATCGACTACGCCTTCCATTTGACGATCGCGGACGGCCGCGACGAAACGATGGCGGAGATTCCCAAGATGATCGCCGCCGGCGTCAACTC
>PLLF01000071.1 GCA_003140855.1 Vulcanimicrobiota bacterium | reverse complement strand
GAGCGCGGCAGATGGAAATTCGTTAGCAGTGCGTCGACGACCCTGAATTGAAATCCCGGCTGAATGAAAAGGTCCGTTTCGTCGCGACCCGCCTT
The DNA here is from genome assembly GCA_003140855.1 of Vulcanimicrobiota bacterium. Taxonomy (GTDB): domain Bacteria; phylum Vulcanimicrobiota; class Vulcanimicrobiia; order Vulcanimicrobiales; family Vulcanimicrobiaceae; genus Rubrimentiphilum. Next base: position 10,485 of record PLLF01000071.1, on the reverse strand, counting down.
AACCGCGCCGTACTTTAGCGCGGAGGCCTCGAGCGCGCGCAGGACGGTCGTGCCCGCGGCGACAACTCGCCGCCCTTCTTCTTTCGCTAGCGCGACTGCTCGCGCCGTCTCTTCCGCAATCGANNATAACACTCCGAATGCATGACATGCTCTTCGAGCCGCTCGGTGTGCAGCGGTCTGAACGTCCCGAGGCCGACGTCCAGCGAGAGTTTCACGATTTCGACGCCCCTGCATTTAAGCTGGTCAAAGATCACTTGCGTGAAATGCAGCGAGGCGGTGGGGGCCGCGACGCTTCCGGGCTCGCGCGCAAAAATGGTCTGATAACCGGCTTGCGCTTCGGATGAGCTTTCGGTCACATACGGCGGCAGAGGTAGCTCCCCGGCCCGATCCAAGAACGTTTCGAAATCAGCGTTGAGATGAAGTTCCACCTCGCGAACGCCATCATCACGAACGTCGCGGATCGCCGCTTCGCCGAGCTCCCCGAATCCGACGCGCTCACCTGTGCGTAAGCGTTTCCCTGGTTTCGCCAGCGCGAGCCAGCGCGAAGCGCGCGGATCGTAGTGCGATTCGTGCGCCGGCCGCAAGAAAAGCAGTTCGACCGCGCCGCCGCTCGGAATGCGCCGCCCGTGCACCCGCGCGGGGATGACGCGCGTTTCGTTGAGCACGAGCAAATCACCCGAACGCATCAGCTCTGGAAAGTCGCGAAAGTGCAAATGCACGATGCGCTCACCGCGAATCGCAAGGAGCCGCGACGAGTCGCGCGGCTCTGCCGGCCGTTGCGCGATCAGCCCTTTTGGTATCTCGTACTCGTATGCACGAGCCTGTCCCGCATCGGACTCGCTTTTTTGCATGGTTAATCGCTCGTCCCACGCGGGACAGGCCCATGCATTACGACTGAAGCGTTACGACGACCCGATCGTCGTACCCGGAAAATAGAACGCGAGGATGCCCGTGCTTCCGGCACCGCTCTTTGCCAATCCGCGCGCTCCCCACTGGCAGAACCCCACACCATGTCCCAGGCCCGCGCCGTCGACGCTCGCGGTTTGAAGCGTCGGCTGTAGATACACTTTGCGCACCAGCAAGCTTGGAAGGACGCGCGTGCCGGCCGCGCGCCGCACGTCGGAAGCCTTGATGCGCGCGCTGCCGCTCGATCCGGTGAAAGTCCAGAACAACGGACGCCCGCTCGCATCAGGTGAGTCGAGCGTAATGCTCTGAAGGTCGCCGACATCGCCGGCTTGCGCGCCGAGTGCCACACGCAGCTGGTCGAAGCCGATCGATTGCGACCAGCGGTACCACTGGGAGTCCTTGCAATAGTCGCACGGGACGCCGGAGAGATAGGGCAGCGGTTTGCCGCCCCACGCATCCGCCGACGATTCCGTGTGGCCGCCACAGCACGAAGAGTAGGCGATCGAAGCAAACTCGCCGGCATATCGTAATGCTTTGCCGGCAGTTGCATCTACCGCGGCGCTCGTTTGCGCGGCCTCCGCATCGACGCCGGTATAGACTTGATCGGCTTCGGAAGGTACCAAATCGTACTGGCGGTTTGGGTTGCTTCGCTGTAGCACATAGGTGCGCGCGAGAATTGCTTGTGCCTGCAAAGCTTCGGCGGGCCAGCTGCGCGGCATCTCGCGCGAGACGACGCTGTACAGATATTGCTCGATGGGAACCGTGCTGATGACCTGACCGGTCTCCGGCAAGACGGCGGCAGTCCCGCGATAGCGCCTGCCTTCATATAAGAACGTCTGTGCATCGATGGCTTGAACGCGCCCTTTGCCCAGCAGTACGCGCAGCGCTTGCGTCTGTGATGAAAGAGCCGGATCGTCTTGCGCGCGCAGCGCTGCCGGCAGGGCGGCGCTTCCCGCCAGTGCGGCGGTAGCGGCGAGGAAGCTGCGGCGTTTCACAACAGCCGCTCTTGCGCGGGCTGCGGCCTCCCGCTGATTCCCAAATGCGCATAGGCGTCGGCCGTCGCCTTGCGCCCGTTTGCAGTGCGCGTAACGAACCCGGTTTTCAATAAGTATGGTTCGACGACGTCCTCGAGCGTTTCGGCGTCCTCGGTCAGCGTTGCCGCGATTGCGGCGATGCCGACCGGCCCTCCGTTGTATTGATCGATGATCGTTCGTAAGAACGCTCGATCTAAGCGATCTAGTCCCAGTTCGTCGACGCCTTCACGCCCAAGCGCTTCTTCTGCGACCGGTTTGCTGACGCGGCCGTCCGCGCGCACTTCCGCGAAGTCGCGCACGCGCCGGAGCAACCGGTTGGCAATGCGCGGCGTTCCGCGGCTGCGGCGCGCGATCGTGGCGGCGGCATCGTCGTCGATTGGAACGCCGAGCACGCCGGCCGAGCGCAGCACGATCCGCTTGAGCTCCGCTTCGTCGTAGTAATCCAAATGGTGCATGATCCCGAATCGCTCGCGCAGCGGGGCGGACAACATGCCTGCGCGCGTCGTCGCGCCGACGAGCGTGAAGCGCTTGAGCGGGAGCTTCAGCGTCTTTGCATATGCGCCGCGATCGACCACAAAGTCGATCTGGTACTCCTCCATCGCGGGATAGAGAAANNGTGGATCTCGTCGATGAAGAAAATGTCGCCATCTTCGAGGGACGTCAGAATTCCGACCAGATCTTTGGGTTTCTCCAGTGTCGGACCGCTGGTCGGACGGAGCGCGCTTCCGAGCTCTTTTGCGATCAGCGCCGCGAGCGTTGTTTTCCCTAATCCCGGGGGACCGTAAAAGAGTACGTGCTCCAGCGGTTCTTTTCGCTGCTTCGCGGCCTCGATAGCGATCTTCAGATTGTCGACGACCGTGGTCTGGCCGACGTACTCGTCGAACGATCGCGGGCGCAGACTCGCGCCGTAGACCTCGTCTTCAAGTGAATCGACGGGATCGATCGCGTGCTCGGCATCGGCGGCGTCACCCGGACCGTACAGCCGCTTTAGGGCGTCGTCACTCATGCGCGGCCCGCTGACGGTAGATCTCGGCCAGCAGCGTCTCCGAATCAGCAAGCCCCGGCGCGGCGTCGAGCGTCGAGCGGATCATCTCTTCGGCTTCCGGCCGCCTGTATTCGAGTTGCAGCAGAACCGCGAGCGCCTCGTCCGCAAAATCGGGGATGCGCGGCGCCGGCACCGGCTCGGCTTCGNNACGATGTCGCGCGCCTTCTGCTGCCCGATGCCGGGCAGCGTTTTAAGAAACGCATGATCCCCGCGATCTATTGCGCCGGCGATCCGGCTCATAGGCTGTGAAAAGGCCCGCGCGGCCGAGCGCGGCCCGATGCTCGCGACGCTCAACAGCTTCTCAAAAAACTCCCGTTCGATGGCGTTGCTGAAGCCGTAGAACGTAAAGTGGCCGGTGTTGCCCTCCATATTCATGACCGAGTACACCTCGAGGGTCAGCTGCCCGCCGTTTTCGATCGTTACTTTCTCCTCGACGCAGGGCGGCAGAATGATGTCGTAAGATAGACCGCCCACGTCTAGTACGACGCTGCCTTCGGTCTTCTCGATAAGCGTGCCCGAGATTCTAGAGAACATGTCGCAGCTGCGCCGGAAGCTTGCGGTCGTGCTCGCGCACATTGCAATAAGCGAGCGCTAATGCGAGCGCATCGGAGACATCGTCCGGCTCTAACGGCTTTGCAAAGCCAAGCAACTGCGCAACCATCCGGTTCACTTGCTCTTTGCGTCCCGCTCCCGATCCCACCAGCGCGCGCTTCACGCGCGAATGTGCGAGCGTCGCCACCGGGATCTCCGCTTCCGCGCCGGCCAAGCAGAGCACGCCGCGCGCGTGGCCCATCATGATTGCGGTCAGCGGATTGCGATACGTGCTGTAGAGTTCTTCGATCACGATGACGTCGGGGCGCGTAGAAACCACTACCCGTGTGATGCCGGTGTGGAGTTCGCGCAAGCGAGCTTCAAGCGACGCTCCAGTTTTCGGGGCAACGACGCCTGCCTCGATCACGCGCGTCTTTCCGGCTGCATATTCGATGACGCCGTAGCCCGTCACACGCAGGCCCGGATCGATGCCGAGTATTCTTTCGATCATGGCGGATTCGAATTGTTTACGTAAATGTTGACCGGCGAGCCCGGCGCGAGCTTGGTGCCGGCTTCCGGCTCCGTGCGAACGACTCTTCCGCCGGCGCCTTCCGTGGTCGGCGTGACGTTGCCAATGCTGTATCCGTAATCGGCGAGCTGCGCCTTGGCCTGCTCCAGCGGCATCCCATTTGTATCGGGCACTTCGCCTGAAACGGAAAGCGTGATCCGGATCGTCGAGCCTTTTTCGGCGGGCGTTCCCTGCGACGGATCTTCTCCAATCACTTGGCCGTTGTTCGGCGAGCCGGGCTCGACGAGATAACTCACGGCCGCTGAGAAACCGGCGGCTTTCACCTGCTGCAGCGCACTTCCCAAATCGCTGCCGATCAAATTCGGAACGTTTGTCAATCCGCCGCCGCTGCTCACCACGACGTTCACCGTCGTCGAATGATCGGCGGGTATCTGGGCGCCGGCCGGAATGTCTTGGGACGCGATGGTGTGGGCAGCCATGTTCGGGATCGGCGCGGTTTCACTGACGTTAATAGTGAAGCCNNAAGCTTTGTCGAGCGTCAGACCGGCCAGGTTCGGCATCTTGACCGGTGCGGGTCCTTGCGAAACGACCAACGTGATCTTGGCGTTCTGGCGCACCTTGGAACCGGGTTTCGGCTTTTCGTCGATCACACGATCTTTTGGCGCGGGATCGTACTCTTGGACGACCTTCACGCTGAGTTTGTCGCCGATCAGATCTTTCTGCGCATCGTCGAGCGCGTAGCCGACGACGTCGCGCAAGCCCACGGTCGGCGGCCCCGTGCTGATGACCAGCTGCACCGCAGAGCCGCTTCCGATCTTGCTTCCAGGCGGCGGGTCTTGCCGTATGACGCGATTCGGAGGAACCGTGTCGCTCGTTTCGCGCGTCGCTTTGTAGGTCAAGCCCGCGTTCACGATCGACTTCTGGGCGTGCGCGTCGGGCATATTCACATAGTTTGCGACCGCGATCTGCGGCACCGGTGAAAACGGATGTGCCGACATGATGTATCCGCCGGCCGCAGCGGCGATCAGAAAAATGGCAAGCAGCGCGGCGATCCAAGCCGTCGACTTGCGCCGCGGTTTTTCTTCCGGCTCATCTACGTGACGATCGGGCAGCCGCGACTTGCGCGGCGGAGGTTGGCCGGCGAATGCCCCGGCGCGCATTCCTGGAGCGTCGTCGACGAGCGAGTATGCGGCGAAACTCGGCCGTTCGCGTGCTTCGCGCAGCGCGGAGGCGACTTCACTGGCCGCTCCAAAACGATTTTCCGGCTGTTTCTGCAGCAGTTTGCTGACGATCGAAGCGAGGGCGGGGCTGACGCCGGCCGAAGGATCGAGCGGCGGCGCGGGATCGGAAATGTGTTTGAGAGCTACCGTAACCGGCGACTCGCCCGTGAAGGGCAACTTGCCGGTCAGCATTTGGTACAGCACGATGCCGACGCTGTAGAGGTCGGAAGCCTCGGTGAGCTCCAGCCCTTGCGCCTGCTCGGGCGACAGATAATAAACGCTGCCCATGACCATCCCGGGGCGCGTCATGGTCATGGTCTGTTGCGAAACTGCTCGCGCGATACCGAAGTCGGAAAGTTTGACGACGTCGTCCTTGGTGATCAGAATGTTAGCGGGCTTGATATCACGGTGCAGCAAGCCTTGACGGTGCGCGTAGGCCAACCCGTTGCAGACTTGTGCCGCATAGTCGAGCGCGACGGGTTCGGGCAGTCGGCCGTCGGCTGCTATGATCTCCGCCAGCGACGGCCCGTCCACCAGCTCCATGATGATGTAATACGTGTCGCCCTCGCGGCCGACGTCGTAGGTGTTCACGATATTCGGGTGTGAAAGTTTTGCGGCCGACTCTGCTTCTTGGTAAAAACGCCGCACGAATTCCTGATCCGAAGCGTAGTCGCGCCGCAGAACCTTTATCGCGACGCGACGACGAAGCAGCGTGTCCGTGCCGCAATAGACGGTCGCCATTCCGCCTTCGCCGAGCTTGCTGTCAAGGCGGTAGCGATTGTTGAAAACGTGCGCCGACTCGATCATGCGCCGCCGCAAACTTTCAAGGCGTGCTCCTCAGAGCGGTCCGCAACACTTCCCTCGCAATCGGTGCGGCGACTTCTGCGCCGTAACCGGCATTCTCTACAACGATAGCTACGACCACGCGCGGACTTTCCGCCGGTGCAAAACAAACAAACCAAGAGTGCGATGCGCCGAACGGATTGGTTGCCGTTCCCGTCTTGCCGGCGACGGTAACGCCGGGCAACTGCGCCGGCGTGCCGGTTCCGCGCTGCACGACAGCGACCATCATGTTCTTCACGTTTGCCGCCGTATCCGCCGATATCGGTGCGGCCAGCTCGGCGGAACCGTAACTGCTCGCGCCGACCCCCGGACGAACGACCTGGCGCACGATGTACGGACGCGGTTCCGACCCGGCATCGGCGATCGTCGCGGCCAGCAGGGCCATGCGCAGCGGCGTCATCAGCAAAGCGCCCTGGCCGAAGCCCATCTGCGCGAGTTCTCCGGGAACGATCGAAGCTTCCGGCGGCACGCGATCGATCCCGGCGGGCAGCTGAAAATCGACTGATCCTCCGATTCCCCATCGATCGATATATCGGTAAAATGTCTGCGTTCCCATCTTCAAAGCGATCTGCCCGAAGTCGACGTTGCTCGAGAGCGCGAACGCGCCGGTTAAGTCTTGCGTTCCGGTAGATTCGAATTCGTTGTCGTGGAGCGTAAAATTTCCGATGCTGAAATAGCCCGGATCGTAAAAGGTCGATTGCATCGTAACGGTGCCCGAGTCAAGCGCAGCGGATGCCGTAAATATCTTGAACGTCGAGCCGGGGGGATAGAGTCCGTCGATTGCCCGATTCAGCAGCGGGCTGTGCGGATCGTGCAGCAATGTCTGAAATTCCGTAGCCAGCGCATTGGGATCGAAACTCGGAACGCTTGCGAGCGCGAGCACCGCCCCGGTGCGCGGATCGAGCACGACGCCGGCGGCGCGCGCGTGTAAAGCGAGCCTCGAGTAGAGCGCATCCTGCACGGAAGGAACGATGGTGGTCACCACGTCGGCGCCGCGCGAAACCGCGTTGTGCCCTGTAAATGCTTCGACGATCTCGGCGAATTGAGCGGCTACGTCGCCGGTCGTATCGGCAGGCGTAAGCGCGGCGTCGTATGCATCTTCGAGTCCGCTCGTACCATAGCGGATCGACACGTAGCCGACCGTTTGCGCCAGCGACGGGCCGTAGGGATAGGTGCGCTGGTCTTTCGTCGTTTGCGCGAGCACCGTTCCGTCGCTCGCAAGAATGCGCCCGCGGCGCGTAGCGAGCAGTGCGTGCCGCGGGTTATACGATATCGCCGCGTAACTCGGCCCCTTGACCACTTGGACGTATGCTTGGCGAAGGGCGAGTACGCAAAACAGTGCCGTAAAAAGCATCCCGAGCTTTGCCACCGAGGATGATCTCAGGATGCTACCCTTTGCATCTGACGATACTCTTGCAGCGAGCGCGGGGGGCCGGCGCTGCTCTCCAGTGCTTCTGCCAGCGCCCGAGCCGTGTCCAGACTGGTCAGGCAGGCGATGTTTGCTTCAACTGCTGCGCGCCGGATTTTGTAGCCATCTGAGATTTCGCGCGCGCCCTGCGCATCGTTGATCACGAGGTCGACCGCCCGCTGGCGGATCAGATCCAAGACATGCGGCGATCCGTCTGCGATCTTATTCACCTCTTCGCACGCTATGCCGGCGGCCTCGAGATGTTCGCGCGTACCCGGAGTTGCGATCAGGCGATGGCCCAGAGCCGCATACCTGCGCAGAACCGGGATTGCTTCTTCTTTCTCTTCGTCGGCGATCGAAACGAGAATTCTGCCGCCGCTGCCCGGCAGCTTAATCCCGGCGGCTATGAATCCTTTGCGGAGCGCGCCTGCAAAGGCCTCGTCGATGCCGAGCACTTCGCCGGTCGATTTCATTTCGGGGCCGAGAATCGTTTCGACGCCGCGCATCTTCGCAAATGAGAATACGGGAATCTTCACGACCACGAACGGCGCACGCGGTGCGAGCCCCGTACCGTACTCCATCGCGCGCAGGTTCTCACCGAGCGCGATGCGCGTCGCCGCAGCCACTATATTGATCCCCGTCGCCTTTTGAATGATCGGTACGGTGCGGCTTGCGCGCGGATTTGCCTCGATGATATAGAGCTCGCCTTCGTGGATCACGAATTGGATGTTGATGAGTCCACGGATCTTCAACTCGCGGGCTATCGCGGCCGTGACTTCGACGATACGCTCTTCCATCGCCGCATCGATGGAAAGCGGAGGGTAGACGCCGATCGAGTCGCCGGAATGGATCCCGGCGCGCTCGATGTGCTCGAAGATGCCCGGAATCAAGATATCGGTGCCGTCGAAGACCGCGTCGACCTCGACTTCGAGACCGCGCAGATACTTATCAACGAGCAGCGGAGCTTCCGGAGCGATCGGCGGCGCCGACTCCACGTACGATGCGAGCTGGCCCTCGTTATAAACGACCTCCATGCCGCGTCCGCCCAAAACGTACGACGGGCGCACCAAAACGGGGAAGCCGAGCTCGCGTGCGATTGCGCGCGCCTGGCGAAATGACCGTGCGGCTTTTCCTTCGGGACGTGCAACGCCGATGCGGTTGAGCGCCGCATCGAATTTCGCGCGATCTTCGGCCATGTCCAAACTTTCGCGGCCGCTTCCGACCAGCGGCACGCCGCGTTTGCTCAATTCATCCGCCAAATTGATCGCGGTTTGCCCGCCAAACGAAAGCATGACCCCGCGCGCGCCCGTTGCGCGGTACGCCGCCTCTACCTCGTCGGGACCGGGAGGTTCGAAAATGAGCACGTCCGATATGTCGAAATCGGTCGATACGGTTTCGGGATTATTATTTATTATGACTGAAGCGCAGCCCGCGGCGTGCAGCGCCCAGGCCGCGTGCACGCAGGAGTAATCGAATTCGATTCCTTGCCCGATGCGGATGGGGCCGCTGCCCACGACCACCACCGCTTGATGCTCCGGAGCCCGCATCTCGTTGCGTTCCCCGTGCGAGAGATAATAGTAGGGAGATTTCGCCGGAAACTCGGCCGCAGCCGTGTCGACCATGCGAAATGCCGCCGCGCCGTTGGTGCCGTATCCGCTGCGGCGACTCTCTTCTAAAGTGGCCGCATCGTTGTGTTCGCGGCGGCGCGTTTCGAGCGCCACGAGATCGGCGATTTCATAGAGAAAAAACGGGTCGATGCCGGACAGCTCCTGGATGCGTTCGGGCGTTTCCCCGCGGCGCAGCATTTCGGCTACGGCGAACAGCCGCTCGTGATTCGGCTTGCGCACGACGGCTTCGAGCTCGCCCTCGCTCCATTCGGCGAGCGCCGTGCCGGTAAGACCCTCGCGTTTCAGATCCAAACCGCGCAGCGCCTTGATCAGCGCGGCGCCGAACGTGCGCCCGATTCCCATCGCTTCGCCGGTGGATTTCATCTGCGTGCCGAGCGCCGTATCCGCCAGGGGAAACTTGTCGAATGGCCAGCGCGGAATCTTCACGACCACGTAGTCGAGCGTGGGTTCGTAGGCAGCCTTAGTGACGCCCGTAACCGGGTTGGGAATCTCGTCCAGCGTTTGACCGAGCGCAATGCGCGTGCTGATTTTGGCGATTGGGTATCCTGTTGCTTTGCTGGCCAGCGCCGAGCTGCGTGAAACGCGCGGATTCACTTCGATGATTCTGTACTCGCTTCGATCCGGATGGAGAGCGAATTGAATGTTGCATCCGCCTTGCACTTTGAGCGCACGAATGACGTTCAGGCTCGCGCTGCGCAGCATCTGGTATTCGACGTCCGAGAGCGTTTGGGAAGGCGCGACGACGATTGAATCGCCCGTGTGAACGCCGACCGGATCGAAATTCTCCATGTTGCAGACGACGATGCAGTTGCCGGCCGCGTCGCGCAAGATTTCGTACTCGATCTCTTTCCAGCCTAAAAGCGAACTCTCGACCAGAGCTTGATGGATCAGGCTCGCTTCGAGTCCGCCGCCGAGCGTTTCACGCAGCTCGGCTTCGTCGTGCACGACGCCGCCGCCGGTTCCACCGAGTGTGTAGGCGGGCCGCACGACGACCGGATAGCCGAATTCTTGCGCGAACGCCACCCCACGCTCGACGTTCGTAACGACGCTGCTTTCCGGGACCGGCTCGCCGATCTCGATCATCTTGGCTTTGAAGAGTTCGCGATCTTCGGCCAGCCGGATCGTTTCGATGGGCGTGCCGAGCAACTCTACACCGAACCGTTCGAGCACGCCGGCTTCATGCAGTTCGACGGCGAGGTTTAAACCGGTTTGGCCGCCCAACGTTGGCAAGAGTGCGTCGGGACGCTCGCGTTCGATGATCGCTTCGATCGATGCGACCGTCAGCGGCTCCAAGTAGACCGCGTCCGCGACCTCGGTATCGGTCATGATCGTTGCCGGATT
>PLLF01000012.1 GCA_003140855.1 Vulcanimicrobiota bacterium | reverse complement strand
ATGAGAACGAGTTGGGAACGTTCGGTTGTGTTCAGCACCCGCCGGAAATCGGAGTTGCGGCGTGCGAGCTGTTGTACGTCGGCCGCGTATGGCTCGTTCGTTATTTTTGTCTTCATCCGGTAAATGCTACGAAGCTTTTGTGAAGTTGAAAAGCAGCCGCCCGCTTGCCCCTCACGACAAAGGAAAAAGCCCAGCCCTACATCCCACCCTTCGGTAAGGTCAACGACTTCCGGGGGCCAAGCGACTCAAGTCGTTTCCGAGCTCAAATCACCTGTGCTCCACTAGTAAGTGGTTGTAGTTGCGCTCTACACCGCATTCATAGAAGGGAAGAACACTTGAAAACACTTGTAACAGTCTGCCTTGCAACAATCGCCGCCTTTGTCCCGGTTCAGCAAGCTGCCGCGGCGTCATCCCAGAACGTCACGATCAGGGCTAAGAACTTCGCGTTTTCACCAGCGGTCGTAACGCTCAAGCAGGGACAGACAACCCACATCACCTTCGTGAGCACGCAAGGTGTTCACGGTCTAACCGTCCCGGAAATCGGCCTCAATCAAACGGTTACCATTACGACACGCCCAACGACGGTGACCGTCAGGCCCGCAAGGAGAGGAACCTTTGTTTCGCATTGCGCGATCTTCTGCGGCGTTGGCCACGCCCATATGCAGATCACGTTCAAGGTCGTGAAATAGAGCGTCGAAGCTGTGTCTCGCACGCGCTAAATTTCTTGTATGGCATACATTATCGCCGAACCGTGCATCGGAACCAAAGACAAGAGTTGCGTGGACGTGTGTCCGGTGGATTGCATCCATGGCACGGACGAGGATTCGCAGCTCTACATCGACCCCGAGGTCTGCATCGATTGTGGCGCTTGTGTTTCCGCCTGCCCGGTAGAGGCCATATTCGCCGATGCGGATTTACCGGATAAGTGGGCTAGCTTCACGGAGGTCAACGCAGCTTATTTTCGCAAAAAATAGCGTCAACGGTTCTGGCCGCGATGCTGTTTCTTTGAAAGATCGGATGCGACGTCTCGGTACAAGGTACGCGTAGCCCGAGCCAATAATTCGAGCACGCGGAAAAGTCCGTCTCCAGAGATCGTAATGGCCTGCCATTCGACGGCCGCATGGCGATGTACGAGCGCGTAGGTATCGCTGCCGACATCGAAAATCGCGAACTCGTTAGATTCCGCGATCAGAACAGCATGTTCGAGGACTTGGGCGTCTATGGCGGTTACAAGTTTCAAGGGCGTGTCTCTCCTAAGTAGCCTGCGCGTTCAGTTAGATATATGGCAATAGGTCAAAGTATTCTTGATCCTCGTTCACCCCGCCGTGACCTTCACCGATGGTCTTCTCCGATTCGAGGAAGCGAATCTCGCGAATCCATTTAACCATTTTGAAGCCGAGCTGGTTTTCGACGCGCAAACGTATTGGCGCACCGTGCACCTGAGGGAGAGGTGCATCGTTCATCTCGTAGGCGAGAAGGCACTCGGGTTTCACGACATCCTCGAGCCGTTGCGTATCGTAATAAACTCCACCGAACGTTCCTTCGCCGGTTGAGAAGAACGCGACGACGCGAGCGCTCGGCAGCGGCTTGACAAGCGCGATGAGGCGTCCCATCGAGATGCCACCCCACTGCGCAATTCCGCTCCACCCTTGAATGCAGTGATGCAACGACACGTGTTCATCGTGGCCGAGTTCCCGAATCTGGGCGAGACTCAAATCTCTGGGGCTCTCGACGAGGCCGCCGACGCGCAACCGGTAACCGCGGAAGTCATCTGCCACGAGGCGGTTCCATTCATCGGAATCCGGCATCTTGCCGTTTGCCCAGAAATATGGTGAAAGATCCGCTCGTGTGTAGCGTTCCGCCGGATTAAAGCGAGCAGAGGTTCTCATGACACGCTCAAGCGGAAGGATTAGCATCGTATGCAAGCGTTGAATCATGCGCGGATACCTCCACGCGACCACGTGCGCGACGATCCACGAGGCAACCACGATGGCCAGACCAGCGATGCCGAGAACCAGTCCGAGTGAGCGCGTGTCGTCGGTGCCTAACACGATATGGTTGAAATTTCGCTGCACTCCGGTAGAGAACACGAGGCTGACATGCACGATTGTGAAGGCAACGTATCCGCACAGCAGTAGAAAGTGGATCGAGCGAGCGCCCTGGCGGCCGCCGAAGATGCGCGGATACCAAGGGAACGCGTTATCGATGGCGGGCGACATCGCAATTCCCGTCAAGATGGAGAGTGGCGCTAGCACGAAGACGACGCCGAAGTACGCGAGCTGTTGAAGTGCGTTGTAGGCGTAGTAGCCGTCTGGCTCCGCCGGAAAGTGGAAGGTTGCGTAGTGTACGAACGTCTCCCATGCGTAGGGAACGATCGCCCACGATGTGGGAATAAGTCGCGGCCATTGCCCGCTAATGAAGAGCATCCCGACGTAGATAACGCCGACTGCAATAAATCCATAGTCACTTATGAAATGCCAAGAGCGGCCCATCCCCGGAGTATGCCTGTAACCCGGCAGTGCGATGAGCGGTGAGATATAACGCGCGTCGTCCTTCGCAGTCCAAAGCCGGTCCTTTGGAACGTCGATCGGCGTAAAGCGCACCCATTCTGTTCCCGGCGTGCAATCGTTGTTCCAGTAGAGTCGTGGGTGATCCATGAGGATCGATAAGCCGCTGCGCATCACGAGAAAGAGGAAGAACAGATTCGCGAAGTGGCTCCAGCGGATCCATACCGGAAAGCCGCGCGGCTCGCCGTTTGGCGCGCTAGCGATGATGCCGGAGACCGGCGCCGACGCGGAGTGGATTCCGAACACGAGCACTTGCAACCAAGCGAGCAGGATCGGCACGGCGACGACGATGACGAGCCAGATGATGTACGGCCGCAGTAGGATGACGACCATGCGACGATCGTCAGGCACGTGGACTCTTCGATGCGCTTCGTCGAAAGCGATCATGGGTGATCGTATTGGATCATTTCGTCACGGGACGCCTGCGGCACGCCTTGCCTAAGCGTGCCTTCGGTTGCTTGTCAGCGGTTCGCACAATAACCAATCGGGTATGGTATCGAAGATACACGCAGCAGGTTAAAAAGAAGGGCCGGAATGGACGCA
>PLLF01000010.1 GCA_003140855.1 Vulcanimicrobiota bacterium | reverse complement strand
ACCCTCCGGTGTACCCCTCACTCGGTCGGATTGTGTAGGACTGCGGCGTATTACTTCGTGCTCAAAATGGTGGGCGGTATTGGGATTGAACCAATGACCTCTTCCGTGTCAGTGAATCTGATTCCGCCCGTTTGAGCCCGTCATATCAGGTTGCGCCGTAAGGGCGCGGGGTTAATTCCGCATATATTAACCCTTACAGCCGCCGGTGTTACATGGGTTTAGCGGCTTTTTCGCCGCTGCGGCCGATTCGTGCCGTATATCTCAACGGCTCCAATGAGTTCAGGATCCAAGAGTTGGCGACTACGGCATCGGCCCGAATCATGTCTTGCCGACAAGCGGCAGCGCTCGCTTTTCATCGGGGCTCTCGGTGCTGACGTTTCTTACCGTGCGAACATTCCAACAGATGAACGCTCCCCCGAAAGATTCCGTGATCGAGGAAACGGCATTGTTTGCCGGAGTCGAAGGCCTGCCGGCCCACCGCCGTTCCGCGCTGCTCCGCTTATCGTCCAGAGCCAGTGAGGTCGGGCGCACAACTAACCTTGGCTAGGGGATGGCCTTAGCCAAGGTTATGTGTTAACCTTGGCTAAGGAGATAGCTATGGCCAAGGTTTTACGGAAGTACTGGGTGCCGCAGGTGGATGCGACCAGCCTCCCGCGGCGGGACCAGCACGGTTGCCACTACGAGGCTTACGTGCCGGACCCACTATCCGGGCGCGAATTCAGCTTTTTTGCAAAAGAGGCGGCCGACATCGCCGACGCGGAGCGAGAAGTTGCACAGCTCAACGAGCGTGCGCGCGTTCTTGCGGACACCGAGGCGCTCGCGCGCTTACTATTGCGTGCCGAATCAGTCGCGTCCTCACGCATAGAAGGACTAGAAGTTGGGCCGAGACGCCTGCTTCGGGCGGACGCTGCGGAGATGCTCGGTGAAGACCCAAGAGATGTTACTGCAACAGAGGTCCTAGGCAACATCCAAGCCATGACGTTTGTCCTTGAGACGATGAAGAAGAGGAAGAAGATAACAGTGGAGATGCTCGTGGAAGCGCATCGCCTTCTTCTAGCATCATCCCCTATTGCGGAGCATGGTGGCAGAATCAGAGAAGCACAAAATTGGATTGGTGGCAGCAATTACAATCCTTGCTCGGCACAGTTCGTTCCACCGCCCCCGGGGATGGTAAAGAAGCTCCTATCGGATCTCTGTGAGTTTTCTAATGAGGATTCGCTACCCGCGGTAGCTCAGGCGGCAATCGCCCACGCGCAATTTGAGACAATCCATCCTTTCGCTGATGGCAATGGACGGGTCGGACGAAGCCTCATTCATATGATATTCCGGAGGCGTAAGTTAACCACGGTGGTTTCCCCGCCTGTGTCGCTCGTTCTCGCCACGTTATCAAAAGATTATGTTCGAGGACTTACTGCCACGCGATACATAGGATCGTCTCGATCAAAAGAAGCCACTCATGGCATTAATCTTTGGGTTGGCATCTTCGCGGGAGCATGTCGTCGAGCAGTAGCGGACGCGGGCGCTTTTGAGGAAAAAATCGCTGACCTTCAACAGGACTGGCGTCAGCGTTTGGGCGCCGTGAGGGCTAATTCTGCTCTCGAACTTTTGATAGCGAAGCTTCCCGGTTCTCCGATAGTGACTGCTAATACCGCGGCGAAACTGATCGGCCGCAGTGATGAGGCTGCAAACCAAGCAATTTCGCGCCTTACAGAGGCAAAAATACTTGCTCCGATGCGTGTCGGGCAGCAACGAAATCGTGTTTTTGAAGCTCGCGACGTGATCACTGCGTTCACGGCCCTGGAGCGGCGGCTGGCAAGCCCCGTCGGGAACACGAAAATCGGTCGCGCTGTGCGCGCCGTTCCCTACCGTCAAACCCGGTAGACCAGTTGACTGTTAATCAGCAAGTCGTTGGTTCGAGTCCAGCATCCGCAGCCAAGTTAACAAAGACTGAGGCCCGGCGGGTAGAACGGCATCTTTACATTGACGCGAGCAGTATCGGCACGGCGATGGCGACCATGAGCGAGATGGTGTACCGCCGCAGCAGGATGACTACCACGCGACGATCGTCAGACACATGAAGTTTTCGATGCGCTCCGTTGAACGCGATCATGCTTGACTCAACCGTCTAGAGAGTTCGTACGTCGAACTCCAGCTCGTATTGGCGCGTCTCGCCTGGTTCCAAGAACGGTAGCGTCCCGCGTTCGCGCGCCGCGAGCCGCCCCTCGATTGTCGGACAGTTTGCCGGTTCCAGCGCCATCACGTAGGTTTTAACGCCTAACATGCGCCAGGTCATGAGCGCGGGCAATTGATCGGGCCGGTAGCGCACGTCCAAAGCTATTCCCCGGCCGTCATCTAGGTGCGCATTGGACACGCTCGCGCGCGCCCAGCCGTCGTCGCCGGCGCGCGGTTCGTGAATGAAAACCTGCTCCTTGAAGCCGCTCTGCGGCAGTCCTCCGCGATTCCACACGGCGAGCGCAGCGCGCGCGTCGTCGTCGCGCGGACGCAGGCCTCGATGCGTTACCGAGAGTTCCGTCTCTTCATCGAGCAGCGGAAAGCCGGCGTTGCAATGATAGAGCAGCATATGCGGAGCGCGTTCGCCACCCTCGTTGGTTACGCGATCGTGCAGTCGCAACGTGTTTTCGCCCAGCACCGCGCGCCACGTCCGTTCCAAACGGAGCGACGGACCGAACATGCGCGCTTCGCGTATCGTGCCGCTTATCTCGAACGTGCACCGATCGTCTTCCCTCAGAGCACGATGCGCGACTGCCTGCGCCGGCGCGTGATTGACGTAACCGTGCTGCTGCCACGATCCGTCAACGTCCCGACCCGCTGGACCGAACGCTTGCAGGCCGCACGT
>PLLF01000020.1 GCA_003140855.1 Vulcanimicrobiota bacterium | reverse complement strand
GCGATGAACACGCGAGTGAGAGTCATGGCGTCGTCAGAGCCTCCGTGAAATGAGTAGCGCCGCCACAGAAGCGTACCAAATGCTTTCGATGGCAACAATGGCGCCAATGCCGTGCGTTCCTAACGGGCCTGCGAAAATGATGGCAACCGGCACGGCCGCTGATGCGAAGCCGGCAATGCCGGCGGCTCGCGCCGCACCGGCCCGCTGCACCAGGTCCATGGACCAAGCGAAAATGCCGATCGATACGGCGGCGACGCCAAGCTTGGTAAGGATTTGAATTAAAAGTGCACAGGCTGAAAGAAGTTGCGTAGTGGTGGCGACATTTTGTGAGGATGTTCCAATCGATCGTGAAGCGATGTCCGGAATCAAGAATCCGTCGATGAGAGCGGCGCCGATCATCGCGCCCACGCCGATCGTATAAGCAATGAGCCCGGCCAAAACCAATCCGCGGCCTAACCCCACGCGCAAAGCGAACACGGAGAAACCAAAGAGCAGCATCCCCATGACCGCGATCAACACGCCATGCACAAGGCGGTCCATCGGGGCAATCGCTGCGATTCCCGCAAGGAGGTCGGCCGGAGCGCGCGCGGCCACCGATGGATGGTGCAATACGGAAATAAGCCCAACGCCCGCGCAGACGGCAATCATGATGCCGGCGCTCTTTCCGGAAGGCGTCACGCTAGAATACGTCACAGTCGAACCTCCCTTAGAACATACCAGATAGGTCCACGAAGTTATTGGCGCGCAGACTTGGAATGTCCATTTTGCGGACATTGGCGTTGTTTTGTCCGGGAGATCTGCATTTGAGAAACATTAAGGACCGCCGCGTGGAGCGAACTCGACTGGGGCTCCTTACCGCGTTTCGCGATTTGGTGCTTGAACGTGGCTACGACCGGCTGTCCGTCCGCGATATCATCCGGCACGCCAATATCGCCCGTTCGACGTTCTACGAACACTTTGAAGATAAAGATGACATGTTTAGGCAGAGTATGAAGCCGCTTTTCTCGGTGTTGGCCGGCGCGATCGACGACAGTCCGAGTTTGGAGAAAATTATACTCGTCGTCGAGCATTTTTGGGAAAAGCGGAGGCTCACGCGAACGATCCTCGGCGGATCGACCCGCAAGCTGATGTGGCGATTCCTCTCCGAGCTCATTGAGGAAAAGCTCCTCGCTCGAGCTCGCAGCAATGCTGAAACGCATGCGTTGGTTCCGCCGCCTATGGTGGCCGCCCAGCTGGCCGGAGGCCAGCTGGCACTCATCGAATCGTGGCTCGCGCGCGATGCCGCGTGCAGTCCTGACGCTCTCGCGCGCGCGATCTACGTCAGCACGAATTCCTCGGCGCTACTTAAACCCGCACCGCCTGCAGCTCTGCCTCCAGCTCCGCCACGCGTTCTCTCAAAGCCAACGCTTTGAAGCGCGCATATGCACCGCCCGCCGCGTTCGCCGCGCGTTCGATTAAAGAGAGCTCGTCGCTATCGATGTCCGTGCCATTTTTATGTGGCGCATAAAATGCGATCGCTTCCAACTCCGCGTCCGAAAAAATCGGCACGGCAACCGCCATATGCTGTTCGCTCAGCCGCCACGGCTTGCAGCGCTTTTCGCGCGTAGCGGCATCTCAGCGCATAGTCCCCTAAACCCCGGTACTCCGGTCCCGCCGAAACAACGCCTAGCTCGCCTTGGTAACTCTGTAAAGAGTGAAAGCCATCGTCTACACCGGCTACGGCTCGGCCGACGTACTGCAATGCGTGGAAGTCGAAAAACCGGTGCCCGCCGACAATGAAGTGCTCATAAAAGTGCGGGCCGCTTCGATCAACGCACCCGACTGGCGCTTCATGAGCGGCCGCCCCTTCGCGCTTCGCCTCATGGTCGGATTGCGCAAGCCGAAAATGCGCCCCGGAAACGACTTCGCCGGCAAAGTCGAAGCCGTCGGTAAGAACGTCACCCAGTTCAAACCCGGCGATGACGTCTTCGGTGTATGCCGGGGCGCGTTCGCCGAGTACGCGTGCACGACCGAGGCGCGGTTGGTCGCGAAGCCCGATAACGTGACCTTCGAACAAGCCGCCGCTACGCCGGTCTGCGGGCTGACCGCGCTGCAAGGTTTTCGCGACAAGGGACATCTCCAACCCGGCCAGCGCGTGTTGATCAACGGCGCATCGGGCGGCGTCGGAACCTTCGCCGTGCAGATCGCCAAAGCGTTTGGCGCCGGCGTAACCGCCGTATGCAGCACGCACAACGTGGAGGCGGCCCGATCGCTCGGTGCCGACCGCGTCATCGATTACACACAAGACGATTTCACCAAGCAATCACAAACCTACGACATCATTTTCGACTGCGCCGGCAATCATGCGTTCTCAGACTACCGCCGCATCTTAACCCCGACCGGCATCTGCGTCATTGCAGGCGGTCCGCACCGCATGTCGGTGCTCGGCCTGCTGAATCACATGGTCAGACCAATGATCTTGTCGCGCTCGGGCAACCAAAGGTTTGTGACGTACATCGCAAAGGTGAACAAAGACGACCTGGCAGCGCTTGCCGCGCTCATGGCAGACGGAAAGCTCGCTCCGGCCATCGATCGACGCTATCCGCTAAACCAAACCGCCGAAGCCATGCGCTACGTGGACACCGGGCATGCCCGCGCCAAAGTAGTCATAACCGTTCCCTAGTGTCATCCTGACCGGGGCGCCATCAGGCGCTCCGGTCGAAGGACGGCCGAGCTTGTCGAGGCCCGCGTTAGGGATCGATGTCCAGAATCTTACCCGGTGGACTAGCGAGCAGCTTTTTCGCCCGCCGGTAAACGCGCCCGCTTTTGCGCTCATCCAAAACGATTAGTAAAACCATGTGGTACTGACGGTAAATTTGGTACACCAGCCGGTACTTCTGGCCCCTAAAGTGCAAATCGACGCCGCGTGTGTTGGCTAGCGCGCCTTCCTTCGTCGAGTACTGAAACGGGTTTGCCCGCAAATTCGTATCGGCGGGGCGCTCTCATGAGCGCCTGGTCTTATTTTCGGAGCTCTTGCGAAAAGCGCCATACGTCGTGAATGCGAATCCGCTGGGGCGTTTCGGTGGTCCCGTCGGCCGGCTTGATACTCCGCGCCGCTGCGAGTTCGATCCTCGCACGCTCCCGCCCGAAGGCTTGGCTTTTGGACAAATGGTGTGATAGTGTGGAGTGGGGTATCGAGCCGGCTAAAACACCGAACGAGGCGCTCTCACGAGCGCCTCGTCTTACTTTAGGCTCTCTCTATAATTAACTTAGAACAATTATGAACAAGATACCAAACGATCTTCGCAAAGCCCTCGCGGCTGCCCCGATGGCGAAAGCTCAGTGGCGGGATCTCACGCCGATCGCGCGCCGGGACTTTATTAGTTGGATAGACTCAGCCAAACAACCGGAGACACGTAGACGCCGGATTGGGAGAGCCTGCGACATGCTTGCGGCCGGAAAGCGACGCCCCTGCTGTTATTCAATAGTGCCAATAAATCTCTACAAAGCCCTCGCGGCTACCCCGAAGGCGAAGGCTCAGTGGAGCGATCTCACGCCGATCGCGCGCCGGGACTTTATTCGTTGGATAGACTCAGCCAAACAA
>PLLF01000067.1 GCA_003140855.1 Vulcanimicrobiota bacterium | reverse complement strand
CGAGTAGCGTCGAGCGCGGCAGATGGAAATTCGTACTCGTCTGCCGCGCTCGACGCTACTCGTACTCGTCTGCGCGTTTGCCGGGCGCGAACGGATTCTCCGCGCGTACGCCGCGGCGATCGAGCGGCGCTATCGTTTCTTTTCTTTCGGTGACGCAATGTTCATCGAATCGCGCGGCTCGACAACCAGCGAAGCGGCATTGGTGTAAAAGACGAGGCCGGGCGCAGCGTTCGGCCTCTTCCGCACGTGCTTGCGCTGCGTGTAGTCGACGGTTACTTTCGAACTATTCCGGCCTTTAGAATGCAACGCGGCGAGTTCGGCGGCTATGCGGATGTCGTCGGCGTTGGGCTCGGCGCGGTCGTCGCGCTGAAGGATGACGTGCGCCCCGGGCTGGCCGCGCGCGTGAAACCACAAATCGCGCGGGCTAGCCACCCGAAATGTCAGTTCGGCGTTTTCAAGCGGAGAGCGGCCAACTAAAATGCGCGAACCGTTGGGTGTAACCGCTTGCAGCGGAGCACGCCTTCTCGCGCGGCTCTTAGGCGCGCCGGCTTTTACGCGGCGCGGCTTCACGAGTTGCATAATTTCGCGCACTTGCTCGTGATCCGCGCGCTCGAGTTCCCAGCGAAGATCCTCGGCCTCTTCCAAACTTTGCCGTACAGACGTACGGCGGCGCGTCAGATGCATAGCGGCGCTGCCGGCCTTCTTGTAACGCGCGAAGAGATCGGCGGCCTCGCTTTTCGCAGCTTTTCGTTCGGAGGGAGGCAGCTCGTGAAGGCCCGCGTAGATCGCGTCCCCCCGGGTGCGCAAGTCGTCGCGCGACGCAGCCTCTGCGAGGCTTTCCTCAATGCGCGCAAGCTCCGCGCGCAGCTTGCGCTCGCGCTCCTCGAGCAACCGCCCCGCATCCGCACGCACCTTGTCGTCGTCTTGTGAAACGATCTGTGCGCCGCCGCGGACTCGCAACTCTCCAAACACTTCCAAGAGCGACGGGACTCGCTCGCAAGCCGATTGCGCAAACTGCTCGAGCGCCACGACGTGCGCCTGCAGCAAGGCGCCCGCTTCGTCGCGGTAGACATAGAGATCGTTCGTTTGTATCGACTCCGCGCTCGGAGCTGAGGGCAGAAGAAGGCGCGACTTGCCGGCGCGCGGAGGCGGCGGCTCGTAGGCAATGCCGGCGCGAACCGAGCGCGAGGCCTTGCCCGAACGGCGGAATTCTTTTAATGCGGCAACGACAATGCCGCCTTTCGTAAGTACGAGATTCCCGAAGCGCGGGACGAGTTCGTAAGTCAGCGCGTAGGATTCCGGTACGCCGAAGCGCGACTGCGCTGCAAACTCGAGCTCGACGATGCGTTCGCCCTCGAGAGCGCGCGCGGCGGTTAAAGTCTTTCCCCGCAATGCTGCGCCGGCTGCCCGCACGAATCCGGGCTCGGCTGCGATCGGCAGTTCACCATCCTCGACCGTCACCAAAGGGGTCGGGACGAAGAGATCCGCGCAGAGCAACTGCGTGCGGCCTTTTTTCCAAAGCACGAGCGCAAAACGGCCGTCCTCGAGCTGGCCGCCATCTTGAACGCGCGCGCCGCGAAAACGATCCTCGATCTCGTACGCCAAACGAGCTATGAGAATCGAGTCAGTGTACATGCTCCGGGCCTTTTGACGGAACGCCCAAAGACCTCGTGACCAGGGGTACCGCCGGAGCGGTCGGAACATTAGGGCCTTTGCCAGAGAGGAACTCCGTCGTGTTGGGCCCGGGCCTGCTCTTCGTGGTCTCCGGCCCGTCGGGGGCCGGCAAGGACACGCTCGTCGATGCGCTGCTGGCACGCACAGGGCGGCTGCGCTACTCCGTCTCGGCCACCACCCGGCCGCCGCGCCCGGGGGAGCGAGAGGGTGAGCACTACTTCTTCGTTACACCAGAGGAATTCAAGCGGCGCGAGGCCGCCGGCGGGCTGCTGGAGTGGCGCGAGTACAACGGCAACCTATACGGAACTCCCCGAGACTTCGTCGAAGATACCCTCACTCAGGGCTACGACTTAATCATGAAGCCCGAAGTCAACGGCGCGTTGGCGATCAAGAGCACGTTTCCCGATGCCGTGCTGATCTTTTTGCTGCCGGACCGGTTTTCGTACCTGCGCGGGCGTCTGCTCGCGCGAAGGACGGAGACCAACGAAGAAATTGCGCGGCGTTTGGAAATCGCGCACGAGGAAATTCGAAATATTCGGGACTTTGACTACATCGTCATTAATGAAGAACATCGCTCCGACGAGGCGGTCAAAGACCTTCAGGCCATACTGCATGCGGAGCGGTTCCGCATCCACCGTTTCGCGGACGACGCGATAAGGAAATTGGAACACTCATAATGACCGAACCAGTCTTCGGAGATCTAGACGAACTGCTCAAACACGTCGATTCAAAGTTCAGCCTGGTCAACGTCGTGACCAAGCGCGCCAAGCAATTGAACAACGGCGCACCGGAACTGACCGAAAACGTGAACCCAAACAAACCGGTCTCGACCGCTTTCGCCGAAGTTGCAACCGGCAAAATTCACTATCACCGCACCAAAGAGGGCATAAAGTAGCACAACCATGTGCGGGATAGTCGGATACATCGGCGAGCGCGACAGCGTCCCGATCATTCTGGACTCGCTCGCGCGTTTGGAATATCGCGGCTACGACAGCGCCGGCATTGCCGTCATCGATAGCTCGGGAACGCTAACCGGTTCTAAAGCCGAAGGCAAGCTGCAGCGCTTGGCGGAGCGGCTTCGCAACGGCGAGCGGCTTTCCGGCCGCGTCGGCGTGGGACACACGCGCTGGGCAACGCACGGGCGTCCGTCGGATGCAAACGCGCATCCCCACATGGACTGCAGCGGCCGGATCGCCGTCGTGCACAACGGCATCATCGAAAACTATGCGCCTTTACGCGCGCGGCTCATCGAATCCGGTCACGTCTTTAAGAGCGAAACGGACACCGAAGTCCTCGCGCATCTGATCGAAGCACATTACGACGGCAATTTAGAAGAAGCGCTCAGACGAACGCTGCGTGAGGTGCGCGGCGCATACGCCCTCGGCGTCATCAGCTCGGACGATCCCGATCACCTCGTGTTCGCGCGCAATGGCGCGAGCCCGCTCATCGTCGGCATCGGCAAGGGCGAGATGTTCGTCGCTTCCGATACTCCGGCAATTTTGCAGTACACGCGCAAAGAGATCATTCTGCAAGAGGGCGAGATCGTCGTGGTCGGGCGCGACGGCTGGCGTCTAACCGATTATGACGGCAAACCCGTCCATCGTGAAGTGATGAACATTACGTGGGATGTCACCTCCGCCGAAAAGAGCGGATTCAAGCACTTCATGCTCAAGGAGATCTTCGAGCAGCCCAACGTCATAAAGGAAACGCTGTTCGGCCGGATCGACGGGAATAATGACGTACACTTGGGCTCCGAGATCGGCTTCGGCGAAGAGCAGTTGCGCAACCTTTCGAAGATCGCCATCACCGGCTGCGGTACCGCCTATCACGCGGGCATGGTCGGCATGTACTTGTTGCGCTCGCTGGTGCACATTCCGGTCGAGATGGAACTCGCCAGCGAATTCCGCTACGGCGATCCCGTCGTCGATCCGACATCGCTAACGATCGCCATGTCGCAATCGGGTGAAACCGCCGACACGATCGAGGCCGTACGCATTGCGAAGGAAGCCGGCAGCTCCGTGCTCGGCATTTGCAATGTCCTGGGCTCCCATTTGACGCGGCTGGCCGACGGGATGCTCTTCACTCGCGGCGGCCCCGAAATCGGCGTGGCCGCTTCGAAGACGTACGTTTCACAAGTCACCGCGATGACGCTGTTCGCGCTCTATTTGGCGCGCCTCCGCGAGACTGCTCCGCTCGCGCGGCTGCGGGAGATCGCCGACAACGCCAAACTCTTACCGGCGGCGGTCGACGTCGTCCTGAATACGTCCGATGAGATTCGCAAAGTCGCGCGGCGCATCCGCAAAGCGCGCTCGGTGCTCTTCATCGGCCGGTACATCAACTTTCCGACCGCGCTTGAGGGCGCGCTCAAACTCAAAGAAATCTCGTACATCCACGCCGAGGGCTACGCCGCGGGCGAAATGAAACACGGGCCGATCGCGCTGCTCGATCCGAACGTTCCGGTTGTGGGCGTCATGACCGAAGGGCGGATTCGCGAGAAGGTTCTATCGAATCTGGCGGAGTCCAAGGCGCGTGAAGCGCCGATCATCGTCGTTGCCAACCATGGTGACGAAGATGCCAAAGCGATTGCCGATCACGTATTCTGGGTTCCGAAAATCGACGAGCTCCTATCGCCAATCGTCAACATCATTCCGTTACAGCTGCTCGCCTATCATATCGCCGACATCGAAGGCAAAGACGTCGACCAGCCCCGCAACCTGGCAAAAACCGTTACCGTCGAATAGGCAGAGACCCATGGCTAGTAAGAAACAAGTGGAAGAAGCGATCTTTGCGCTGGAGGGCTTTCGCGTCGAGTTCGATCTGCTCGACCCTAAACGTTCCCTGCCCGAATACGAATGGCGCGCGATGGCGCCGCAGCGCTGGAAGATCTCCGACTGGAAGAACGAGCGTTTGGCCGCGTACCGTTTGTTGGCTAAGGGATTGACCGTTTATCGCGGCGACGGTTCGCCGGTTCCGCGCGATATGCAGCTCGGAAATCTGCGTGACGGCTACTGTGAAGCCGCATACGGACCCATCGCCCGCGGCAGCGCCGAGAAGCCTTCAAACGTCATCCGCATGGCCGGGCGCGAACGCGGTAGCGGAGTCACAAGCCGTGGACGCAAACCACGCCGGAGATGATACGCAGTGACGGTCGCGCGCTCGACGCGCTTCGCCCGGTAACGATCGAGGCGCAGTACCTGAAGTACCCAGAGGGCAGCGCGCTGATCTCGCTGGGAAATACGCGCGTGCTTTGCGCCGCGACGATCGAAGATCGGGTTCCGCAGTGGATGAAAGGGCGTGGCGTCGGTTGGGTGACCGCGGAGTATTCGATGCTGCCGCGCGCGACCCAAGAGCGCACGCAGCGCGAAGCTTCAAAAGGCCGGCTCGGCGGACGCACGCACGAAATTCAGCGCATCATCGGGCGCGCATTGCGCGCGGTGACCGACATGACAAAGCTCGGCGAGCGCACGGTTTGGCTGGACTGCGACGTGTTGCAGGCCGATGGCGGCACGCGGACAGCGGCGGTCACCGGCGCCTGGGTGGCGTTGACGTTGGCACTGCTGCAACGTTTCGATGTCAAGTCCCGCGCCGCGTGGCCGCTGCTCGGACAAATCGCGGCGACCAGCGTAGGAATTGTTGACGGTTACACGCTGCTCGATCTCGCGTACGACGAAGACAGCCGCGCGCAGGTCGATCTCAACGTGTTCATGACCGATTCGGGAAAATTCACCGAGCTCCAAGGCACCGCCGAAGCGACCCCGTTCAGCCGGAACGAATTGGATGCGCTGCTCAAACTCGCAGAATCCGGCATCAACCAGCTGCTCGAGGCGCAGCGCAGCGTCGTCGAGCCGCTCGGGTTCCCGGCCCTCGCCCATGCTCGATGACGGGAGGTTTCGCGCGCTCGTCGCGCGCGTAGCCGAGTTCTACGTCACCGATCGACCTCTAAAGGCCGCACAGAAGAAGATCGAAGCCGCACTGGCTGCGGGTAACGCCGACGAATCGGAGCGGCAGGACTATCTGACCGCCGTGCGCCGCTACTTTTCGGGATTTGCCAAAGAGGCGCACGCCCAGCTGCGCGATGTGGACAAGCGCCTAGAACACGTGAACCAGGTGCACTTTAACCTCACTGCCGAACGCGGCGTGGTGGTCAGACGGATCGAAATGACGCAGGGCGTGCTGAAAGAGATTGAAGATGGCGCAGGTTCTGCGCGAGGTTGAAGAGAGCCCGGCGGCTCACGCGGTCGAGCGCGTAAGCGTCGGCGTCCTAGCGTCTATCGGGCGCAGAGTCAGCGACAGCTTCGAATACATGGGCGGCCTCACCATGCTCACGTGGGAGACGCTCAAAACCATCCTGCGCCTGCGCATCCGTTTTGCCGAGACGCTCAACCAATGCTACCTCTTAGGTTATCAGTCGCTTATCATCGTGCTATTGACGTCGCTCTTCACCGGCATGGTCTTTTCGCTGGAGTCCGCATTGACCGCAGTTCAGTACGGTTTCGGCAGTTTCGTCGGCGGAATCGTATCGTACACGGTTGTTCGCGAACTGGGCCCGATGCTTTCGGCGGTCGTCGTGGCCGGCCGGTGTTGCGCCGCGATTGCAGCCGAACTCGGATCGATGGAAGTCACCGAGCAGATCGAAGCGCTCAAATCGCTCGGTTTAGCGCCCGTCCGGTTCCTGGTCGTTCCGCGGCTGCTGGCGCTGATGATCATGCTGCCGCTGCTCACTATTTTTGCGGACGTCGTCGGCGTGAAGGGCGGACAATGGATCGCGTACGTGCAGGCGCACATCGGGACTCAGGATTTTATGGCGTCCGCGCGTCAGACGGTCGGTTTTGATGACGTCGTCAAAGGGTTGTTCAAGTCGCTCATCTTCGGCATAGTGATCGCCATGATTGGAGCGTACGAAGGCCTCACGACCACCGGCGGCGCAGCGGGCGTCGGCAAATCGGCAACCAACGCCGTCGTTACCTGCATTATCGTGATCTTCATCTTGAATTTCATAATGTCGTACTTCTTGTACGCGGGAGCCTGATGGCGGAACCAATAGCTCGACTTGAGGACGTCTGCGTGAGCTTCGGCGAGCGCGTGGTCTTGCAGAACTGCAGCCTTGAGGTTCCCGAGGGCTCGATCATCTGCATCATCGGCCTCTCCGGCGCCGGGAAGTCCACGATCTTGCGTCTGCTCGACGGGCTGCTGCTGCCGAACTCGGGGCACGTCTATCTGCACCAACACGACATCTGCCACATACGCGAAAGCCAACTGATCGAGATGCGCACCAAGATCGGCTTTGCGTTTCAATTTGCCGCGCTCTTCGACAGCATGACCGTGGGCGAGAATGTGTCGCTGCCGCTGCGCGAGCACACGACGCTCACGGAAAAAGAGATTCACGAGATCGCCATGCACACGCTCGACAGCGTCGGTCTCGCCCACACCTACCATAATATGCCGTCCGAACTCTCCGGCGGCATGCTCAAGCGCGCCGGCTTTGCGCGCGCCGTCGTGACCAACCCCGAGATGGTTCTCTACGACGAGCCTACGACCGGCGTCGACCCGATCGTCACGCACTTGCTGACCGATACGATCAAACGCTTGCGCAAGGAACTCAATTCGACAGCCGTCGTGATCTCTCACGATCTGCAATCGATCTACATGATGGCCGATTACGTCGCGATGCTCTTCGAAGGGGCGATCATCGCCTACGGAACCGTAGAGGAGGTGCGCAAGTCCACCAACCCCATCGTGCAGCAGTTCCTGCAGGGCTCCGAAGTAGGCCCGATACCCCTTTGATGGAATAGGAGGAGCATGTTTCTCACCAGGCAGGCGCAATTGGGCGTGTTCGCAATCGCCGCGCTGCTCTTTTTGTTCGGAATTTTTTACATCATCACGGATTACGGCACCCGTCATAGCGGCTACCGAATCGGTATTCACTTTACGTCGGCCTCGGGGCTCCCGACGGGAGCGCAAGTTTTTTTTAGCGGCGTTAGCGTCGGATCGGTCGATCAAGTCAGGCTGCTGCCCGACAATTCGGTTGACGTTATTCTCGCGATTCAGCCCGATGTCGACATTCCGAAGGATTCCAAGTTCCTCATCCAATCGCCGCTGACCGGAACGCCGAACTTCTACATCATTCCGCCCGTCCCGCCCGCGCTGTCGCCGGGGTATCTCGCGACACCACTGCCAAAGAGCGCCATGCTTCCACGTGAAGTGCTGCCGCTCGACCGTCAGCCTGTCGGCATCACCGGCGCCACCGTCGCCGATTTGCTTTCGTCCGGACAAGGCGAGATCAAGCGGCTCGACACGATGCTCGTAATGCTCCAAGATCGCGAACCGAAGCTGCTGAACACTTTGCAAACTGCGCTGGCGAACGTCGACCAGATGTCGTCGCAACTGAAGGATATCTCCGGGAGTATGGCACTTACGATGCGCCAGGCCGGCGCGAACATCGTCGCAATGACCGGCACGCTCAATACCACGCTCGGCCGCAATCAATATAAGATCGACTCGATGCTCGCATCGCTGGATAGCACGGCGCTGGCGCTGAGCCAATCGATGGACGCGCTACGTGGTCTTGCTACCGATCCGGGCATGCATTCGAACTTGGTCGACACCACGAAAAACATTCGCGATCTTACGCTGAATCTCTCAGGTATTACGGGCGATCTGCGCCAAGTCACCGGCAGCCCGCAAACGCAAGCGCAGATGCGCGACACCGTCGCGCATCTCGATGCTACGATGCAGAAGGCAAACTCGCTGCTCGGCACGCTGGGCGGCCAAAGCCGCGTCTACGGCGTGGACACGGGCGCGACGCCGTACCCGGTGCCGAACAAGAACGGCTTACCGCCGCCGGCAACCGGCACTCCACCACCCCAAACTCCGCCGAACACGGCCGGACTCAAGAGCGGCCTGTCGCGTGTGCTCAGTAATCTGGTCGCCGTGCAGCTGCGGCTGAGCTACTTGAATCAGCAAACCATGCTCAGCAATAATCCATTGTTAACCGCCGACCGCGGGCCGCAAGCCGACATCAACGCGATCATCCTGCCGCGCGGCGGCGTTAGCCTGATGACCGGCGCGAACGACATCGGAGGAAAAGCAACGTTCAATCTGGTCGGAATAAAAGCGTTCACGCCCAATATTCACGTTGGCGGCGGCGTCCTCTACTCGCAGCTCGGCGCGCTCGCAACCTTCGATGTGGGGCCGATCGGCCTGGAAACGAGAATCTATAACACTCGCCGGCCCAGTTTCGATTTCTACGGCAACTTCAACGTCGCGCAGTGGGGCAAGCTGTTTTTAGGCCAACGCGCCGCCGGCCGGCCCGATCAGCGTACCGTTTTCGGATTGCAACTGCAGTTCTAGCGAGCCGATGGAGCAGAGTCGCCCGCGTGTAGGAATCATCGGCTCGGGTGCGATGGGCACGCTGTTCGGCTTTCATTTAGCGTCCGGCTGCGACGTGACGATGCTCGACAGCAATGCCGCAGTGCTCGCGGGAATCCAAAAACATAAAGGCTTGTCCGTGAACGGCGCTCCGCCGAGGGCCGTGCGCGTCGGAAAGGGCCCGCGCGATCTCTTCGGCTCGACGATGGTCTTTTTGTTCGTAAAAGCCGTCGACACGCTCCGCGCGCTGCGCCCCTTCGCGGGCGAACTTAATCCATCGACGCCGATCGTTTCGCTGCAGAACGGCGTCGGCAACGAAGACGCCATCAAAGCGGCTCTCGGCGGCGCGGTGCCCGTCGTCTTGGGGATCACGACCGAATCCTCGCTTACGGTCAAGCCTGGCCGCGTGCGCAGTTCCGAAGAAGGGAACACGATCGTCGGGTCCGGCGGCGCGTCCCCGGCAACCTCGCGCGCAGTCGCGGATCTGCTTATCCAAAGCGGGTTGCGCGCTGCCGTCGTGTACGACATCCGGCCGCACCTTTGGGGCAAACTCGTAGCCAATGCCGCGATCAATGCGCCCAGCGCGATCCTGGATTGCGTGGCCGGAGATCTCTTGAAAGATCCGAATGCCGCGCGGCTGTGCGAAGCGCTGGCGGAAGAAGCGGCTGCCGTCGCATCGGGGCTGAAAATTCATTTGCCCTACGCGAATCCGTGGCAATATGTCAGCGAGGTCATTTCCGTCGGCGCCGACTCGAAAACTTCGATGGCTTTTGATTTGGAATCAGGCCATCCGTCGGAGATCGATCACATAAACGGCGCTATCTGCGCTGCGGGCAGACGCATCGGCGTGGCTACTCCGTACAACGACACGATGGTGCGTTTAGTGAAGGCGCGCGAAGCGCTGCAAGCTCAGCGCAAGTCTTAGGCAAGCTGGCGCATGAGCGCCGGGACGTCCATCTCGTGCCAGTGTTCCACAATCATGCCGGCAGCATCGAACCGGTAGAAATCCATTCCGGTGAACGTGACGGTCTTTCCGTTCGGAGGGAGCCCGAGGAACGTCCCAACGCTTTTTCCGGTGAATGTCCACCGCGCCGCGCCCAGATCGTTCTGAGCGGCGACGAGACCCAGTTCGTACCGCAGCGGGTTAAACGCGGAGTGCAGCGCGTCTAGGCGGACGGAAACTCCCGCGGGGCCGATCGCCGACTGCTCGACCCCGGGTATCGGCGCGTGCTCGACATACCCTTGCGCAATAAATTCTGCAACGGGCCGGTCCTGCGCGGCATTGATGACGCGCTCGAAGAGATCGCAAATGCGCTGGTTCAGATATTCGGAAGTCAGAGCGCGCCCGCGATCGCGAAACCGCGCGGCCCATGCCGCGGCCTACGAATGACTTCGAAGTGGACCCGCATCGTGTGATTTCCGGAACCGACCGCGAGCGTCCATCGTCCGGCCAGGACGGGCCAAAAATACGCGTCGCCCGTGTTGTTTGCGATCGTCACCCCATTCAACGCCCAAACGATACCTGCCGTCCGCGGACGGCTGATTCGAAATTCTATTTTCTGTTGCGCGCGGTGCGGATCATTCGATGCAAGCGTATCCTCGAACACGTCGCCGTCGTGCGGGAAGAGAATGCGCAACGGCCCAACGGTGTCACCTTGGCGCACGCGCCATTCATCATACGCGACGGCCGGCGCTCGCCCGTTTGCGGTACGCATCGCGCGCAGGTCCGCGCTGTCTAGGTATTCGCGCAAGCCCGCCACACGCGCTATGCGGTAACCCACCGGCGCGGGAAAACGCGGCGGATCGCGACGATCGTAGAGGTGCAGCATGATCCGGTTCCACAGCGGCCCGGCTCCGGTTACACCCGCGATGCGGCGCATCGGCGCGCCGGAGAAATTGCCGACCCAAACCGCAACCGTATATTCCGGCGTCGCACCGATCGTCCAGGTGTCGCGATAGCCCGATGACGTTCCGGTTTTCACTAGCGTTGGGAACGGCGTGTCGAGAACCGATCCGACGCCGAACGATTTTGCGCGCGCGTAGCGGTCGGCGAGCATGTCCCCGACGAGCTGCCAACTCGCGCGGTTTCCGATTTGCGTAGAAGAAGAAGCGCCGGCGTCGAGAACGGTGCGCAGCCCGATCGCGCTTCCGCCGCGGGCTAAGGTGACGTAAGCGTGCGCGAGATCCCAGAGCGTCACTTCTCCAGCGCCCAGCGTCAGCCCCAATCCATAGTAATCCGGCGATCTCCGCAGGTCTGAAAACCCGAGGCCCTGCAAGCGGGCCAAGAAATCCGGTACGCCGACCGTCGAAAGAACGCGAACGGCGGGAACGTTGAGCGAGTTCGCAAGCGCGACGCGCACCAGCACCGGCCCTGCAAACTGCGAGCTGTAATCCTGCGGAGTATAGAGTTCGCCGTTTGGAATCGCGTACGACGTCGGAACATCGGCGAGGATCGTGTATGGCCGGATCGTGCGCCGCTCGAGCGCGTATTCATAAAGGAACGGCTTAAGCGTAGAACCGGGCTGCCGCAGCATTCGCACGCCGTCGTTTCGCCCCAGGTATGCGTCATTGAAATAATCGGTCGAGCCCACATAAGCAAGGACGTCGCCGTTGCGGTTATCGATGACGAGCGCGGCCGCTTGCGTGACGTTACGCTCCGCGAGCGCCGCAACCACGTCCTGCGCTTGCGACTGCACGAAACGCTGCAGCGGCAGATCGATTGTCGTGCGAACGGTCTCGGCTTGCGTTTGCGCAGCTAACCGGAAGAGCAATTGCTGCGCCGCGGCGAGCTCCCCGCCGGCGGCGCGAACGTGCAGCGTTTCGCGGGCGGCAATCGCGGCTTCAACCGGTGCGATGTATCCGGCGGAAATCATCGCTTGCAGAACGGCCCGCTGCCGCGCGCGCGCCGCCCGCCAATGCCTGCGCGGATCGAGCCGGACGGGGTCGTTCGGTACGCCGGCCAGCATCGCCGATTGCGCCAAATCTAAGTCGCTCGAAGGAACGCCGAAGTAGCTGCGCGCGGCCGCCTCGACGCCGTAAAGATTTCCACCCATTGCGATGCGGTTGACGTAGGCGTTCAAGATCTGATTTTTGTTCGCGCCCGCTTCGATGCGAGCTGCGTCCCAGATCTGCAATAGCTTTCCGCGAATACCCGGAGGAAGCGCAAAGCGCTCGCGCGCGAGCTGCATCGTTATCGTGGACGCGCCCCCCGCAGCGCAGAAACACCGCGCCGTCGTCCAGGAAGCGCGCGCCGCGGCAAGCCAGTCGACTGCGCCGTGCCCGTAAAAGCGCCGGTCTTCGGCCGCAACGATCGCTTTCATGAAGTATGGAGAGATGCGCGAAAGCGGAACGGCTACTGAGCTTTCCGCACCGGTGCTCAAAACGACCCCTAGCGGAATGCCGGAGCGGTCCGTAAATGCGACGGTCGTGCTGCGGGGCTCGATGAGCACGTATGGTATCGCGAAGGAACGCCACGCGAAGTACGCCGCTGCGAGTACGGCAACGGGCCAAAACAGTAAAACGCGGACGTGGAGCCGCACGCAAAAGGGCTTCCAGCCGTTCAAGTGCTTTTCCGCCGCCGCGTGGAAGGGACCGTTTGTGCGTGGCCGTTTAGCGCTCGCGGCAATCGGTATTCTTACCGTCATTTCAGCCTGCGGCAAGCCCGCGCCGGCGACCTTCGAGACCGTTTTGCCGCTGCCGCCGCCCTCGGTGCCGGCGTGGATTAAGCAGATCGCTCCTCTCGGAAGAGTAGCGAGCGGCGCGCAAATTCGTGTGATCTTTGCCGGCCCGGTGATTCCCGTCGCGCAGCTCGGCTCGCCCGCCGAGAACGAACTTCTCTCCCATTTCCGGGTGACACCGGCATTGCCGGGTGCGTTCATCGTGCTGACCCCGCGCATGATCGGCTTCGAGTCGGACTCCGCGCTTCCCAAGGCCACCCGCGTCCGCGTCACGCTGACGTCCGGCTTGCGCGATTTGACCGGCCGGAAGTTGGACCGCGACCTGGCTTGGACGTTCGAGACCGATCCGGTCGCGCTAACGAACGCGGACGAAAATGCCTACGCCCCCGCAACGCCATCGAGCGTGTCCCTGCGTCCGGTCGTGCACATCGCATCCAATACGGAATTGGACACAGCGTCGCTGGGCGCGAATTCCGTCTACCATTCAGGCAGCGCGGGCGACACGGGCGTTTCCATTAAAGAAACTTCCGCTTCAGACAGCAGCGGATGGACGTATACGCTCTCGCCCCAAAGCGATTTGCAGAAGGCGTCCGACTACACGTTCATGGTGAAACCCGGAGTAATGCCCAAGAACGGAAACGTCGCAAGCGCAAAAACTCTGACCTTGTCGCTGCATACGTATTCGCCGCTGGCGCTCGTGGCGGCGCGTCCGACGGCCGATCCGATGACCTCAACCGGCTATCCGCGTTTTTCGGGCGGCGATCCGGTACTGATTTTCAATAACCCGCTCAACCCAAAGACGTTCGCGCAACACGTTTCGGTGCGGCCGTCGCCGCGCGGCGTCGGCCAGCTCTATTCGCTTTCGGACGACGGTACGACGGTTGCGATCAATCCTTACGCGCTAACGCCGCGCACGTCGTACACGCTTTCGGCCGATGCGCAGCTGCAGGACGTCTACGGCCAAAGCCTGGCAGAGGGCGCACAGGCAGCCTTCGCCGCCGGCGATCTCTCGCCGTACTTCTGGGCGCCCACCGGGTTCAACATGTTCGTCGCGAGCCAAAACCTGCAGTTGCAGTACAGCGCCGTCAACCTTCCCGGCAACACGTACCGTGCTGCATATCACGCGATCGATCCGGCAGAATTAGTCTATGTGGACGAATCGGACGTTTCGCAACTGCTACCCGATCCGGCGCAGTGGTCGCCATTCGCAATAACGCCCGCACGTAACGTGCAGACGACGATCGCCGTTCCGGTCCGCAATCGGCTCGGCTCGGCGGCGGGAATGCTGGCATATGGGGCGGCTAGTCCGCCCGCGCCGATGATCCCGTGTTCTAACGGCTATGCAAAATGCAAACAACAGGCGTTTCCCGTATCGACATTTCGAGGCGCAGTTCAGCTAACGAACCTCGGCCTTTTCGCGCAATGGTTTCCGCAAGGCGCCACCATCATGGTGCAGCATCTGAACGACGGAACTCCCACCGCGGGCGCCTCGGTAGCGATCTACGTGATGCACATGTATGACCAGCAGCCTCGAGTCGCAAACCCGCAACCGTGCGCCACCGGAACCGCCGACGCCGGCGGGGTGCTAAACCTGCAGGGCAGCGCCATGCAAAGTTGTTATGCCGGCAACCGGCCCGCGGATCAAGCCCCGGAGCTGCTGACCATTGCCCGGTCCGGAGCCGACTGGAGTTTCGTACGGACGTACGCGTGGAGCGGCGCTTACGACTATACGATCGGCAGCCTCGACTCGACGTGGTCGAACGGCCAACCGATTTCACGCGGCGTGATCTATTCCGATCGTCAGATGTATCAGCCGGGTGAGCGCGCTTGGCTCACCGCGGTTTGTTACGTACTGCAAAATGGTACCCTTACCGCCGACAAGGGCGCACGCTATTCGATCGTGCTGACCGATCCCAACGGCGGCAAACATACCCTCCCGGCGCAAACGACCAACCGTTATGCGAGCTTTTCTTTTCCGCTGGATTTCTCGAAATCGCAGCCGCTGGGTTACTACACAATCGTGGCAACCAGTCCCGGTGGCGCGCAAATAGCGGGGAGTTTTCGAGTCGCAGAATTTCACCCGCCGAACTTCAGCGTCGACCTGAAGCTCGATCGCCAGTTCGCCGCCGCGGGCGGCACCGTGCGCGCGGATGGCAGCGCGCAATATCTGTTCGGCGCGCCGATGAGCGGCGCGAACGCCACGATGCACGTAACGCGCGAGCAGGTGACGTTCACTCCGAAAGGCTGGGACACTTTCACATTCGGCCGGCAGTGGTTTTGGCCCGACGTGCAGCCCGACGTTTCGGGCGATGTGAGCCAGCAAAGTCTGACGCTGGATTCGGCGGGCAAGGGATCTGCGAATGTGACGGTGCCGCAAGACTTGCCGTTTGCCATGACGTACCGGATCGATCTCGAGGCCACGGACGCCTCGCACCTGGCAAGCAGCGCGACGCAAACCTTTACGGCCGTGCCCGGCGCCTCGCTAATTGGATTGCGCAGCGATTTCGTCGGCACGGCCGGTACGCCGGTGTCCGTAGGCGTGATCGTGACCGATCCGTCGGGCAAAGCGCAAACCGGCACGCGCGTGCACCTCGAGCTGCAGAAGATGGATTTCAGCGGCGTCACGCAGCTGGTCGAAGGGGCGGAGTCCGCCCGCAGTCAGGTGCAGTACACGACTGCGGCTCAGGCCGACGTCACCAGCGCCGACGGAGCGCAGACGGTAACGCTGGTTCCAAAAGATCCGGGGAGCTACCGGATTCGCGCGAACTTCGGCGGCGCGGGCAACGATAGCACGGCAACCGACACGCAAGTGTGGATTTCAGGTCCGGGACAAGCCGTTTGGGGCGATCAAAATCCGGCGCAACTGCAAATGAAACTCGACCGGCAGGTGTATGCGCCCGGCGACATCGCAACGGTCGCGGTAGCATCCCCGTACAGCCGTGCGGACCTCTATCTCTCGGTCGTGCGAGATCGCGTACTGTACAAAACGCTGATCCACATCAACGGCAGCGCTCCGCGCGTGCGCATTCCGATCGTAACGGCAATGTTTCCGAACGCCGCGGTCGAGGGTGTGCTCGTCCGGCGTGGCGCGGCCATTACGCGGTCCGTACAGCGGCCCGATAGTTTGGTGCGACTCGGCATGACACCGCTGACGCTCGATCTCCATCCGCGTTATCTGAAAGTAAACATTGCACCAGGCGCCGCAAAGGTGCAGCCTGGTGGCATGCAAACCGTTTCCTTGCAATTACGCGATTTGCAAGGTAGGCCGGCGCAGGGGCAGTTTACCGTCATCGTCGCCGACGACGCGGTGCTACGCTTGAGCGGCTACCGTCCGCCCGATCTGGTGCAAACCGTTTTTCAAGCGCAGCCCATCGCCACGCGCTATGCGGATAATCGCCCGCGCGTAACGCTGACGCAGCCGAGCGACGTGGCGCAAAAGGGCTGGGGATATGGCGGAGGATTTCTCGCGGGCGCAGCCGGCACGAGGGTGCGCACGATTTTCGTGCCGCTCGCGTACTTCAACGGCTCCGTTCAGACAAACTCGGCCGGCAACGCTTCGATAAAGTTCAAGATCCCCGACAACTTGACCACGTGGCGCGTGATGGCCGTCGCGATGACCGCGGATGCGGTGCCGCGCTTTGGGAACGCGGACACGACGTTTATTGCGACCAAACCGCTGGTCACCGACCCGTTACTGCCGCAATTCGCGCGCAGCGGAGATCGTTTTGACGGCGGGTTGCTCCTTCTGAATGGAACGAATGGGTCGCTCGACGCGCGCACGCAAGGAGCGCTAACGGGAGCACTCAGCTTTACGTCGCCCGCCGGCAACTCCGTGCAATCGCAACAATCATTCGGCCCCGGCATGAACGCGTGGCGGTTCTCGATGACCGCCGGTTCGGGTGATTCCGGGACGGTGCAGTTCCGCACGCTGGCGAGAAGTACGGACGCGTTCCGCGTGCCCTTGAATATCCGAAACAGCGATGTGACGGAATCGGTGATCGATTCGGGCGCAACCAAGGGGCAAGCGCAAGTGCCGCTGCAAATCGGTGATACTCCGGGCAGCGTAAAGGTCGACGTTGCGGGATCGCTTATTCCACAAGCAGTCGTTCCCGCGACGCGAGCTCTATCCGCCGACCGACTGACACTGCTGCCTGCGATATCGGACCGTCTGAACATTGCAGCTTCGCTCATTTCGCTTCAGTCGAAGTTGGGCGCAAAGATCACCGCGGTCGACGCCAAGGCAGAAGCCGCGACCGACGTCGCGCAGCTGGGAGCGCTACAGCGAATCGACGGCGGCTTCGCGTTCTGGCCCGAAGAGCGCGCTGCGGATGCGGCCGGCAGCGTGGGTGCGCTACGCGCGCTCGGCTACGCAGCTTCCGCCGGCGTGTCAGTTCCGGCCGCGATGCTGGCACGCGCCAGGACGTACGCCGGGAACGTTTTGGACGATCCGGGGCGCGCGGATAACAGCTGCACGGACTCCGCCTGCCGCGCATCGCTTAGGCTCGCTGCGCTGCGCGCTTTAGCTTCAGCCGGCGACCACCGCACGGACTTTCTACAAAATATTTTCGCGCAACGCAATGGCCTTGGACTTGCAGAAGAAGCGCAGCTCGGCGTCTACCTTCAGCAAACTCCCGGCTGGCGTTCTGAAGCCGACACAATCGCCGCAGAGCTCGCGCAGCGCATCTATCTCACCGGACGTTATGCGAACATTCAACCCACCGGTCCGTGGTACGGTTCGTTGGTCGAAGCGCAAGCGGCATATTTAGAGCTGCTGTCCGCGCGCGGAGCTAGTGCAGACGACCAAGACCGCGCGCTGCGCGCACTCGTCGCGCAAAGCTGCCGCTGCGGTTGGCCGGCGCTCTCGGATACGGCGGCCGCGCTAACGGCCATAACATCGTACTCGGCGCAATCCGCGCCGCCGAACTTCACGGCTTCGCTTATCGTCGACGGGAAGACCGTTGCGAGCGGAGGGTCTTTTAACTACGCGGCCGCGGCGCGCACTTTTACGTTGCCCACACTTTCAAAGGGCTCGCATACGTTACTGCTGCGCAAGAGCGGCACCGGAGTGCTGCACTACGTCGTCTCGT
The DNA here is from genome assembly GCA_003140855.1 of Vulcanimicrobiota bacterium. Lineage (GTDB taxonomy): Bacteria > Vulcanimicrobiota > Vulcanimicrobiia > Vulcanimicrobiales > Vulcanimicrobiaceae > Rubrimentiphilum. The sequence goes on along the minus strand of PLLF01000067.1, from coordinate 1,973 downwards.
ACACTTATAAACTCAACGCAAACGCACCGGGGAGACTCAGCGGTTTGCGCGTCATCCGCACGGTTCACCCGGCTAATCAGCAAACGGTGCTTGCGACGGTGGACATCGCGCCCCAAAGTGACCCGCTCGATCTGCCGGCCGGCAACGTGTACGATGTCGGCGTTGAGATCGCGGTCGATCATCCGGTGGATCGCGTGGTGATCACCGATCCATTACCCGCAGGCTTCGAGGCGCTCGACACGTCGTTCCAAACGACGGCTTCGTATTATCAGCCTTTGACGCAAGCCTGGCAGATCGATTATCAGCAAATCTACCAAGACCGCATCACCGCGTACGCGCAGCATCTAGATCCCGGCGTGTACATGCTGCACTATTTGGTGCGATCGGTAACGCCGGGAGAATATCTCTGGCCCGGTGCGAGCGCGTACTTGCTAAACGCGCCGGAAGAGTTTGGCCGCAGCGCGTTCCGCAGCGTAAAGGTTTAGCGGATCAAAGCCCTGACCCGGTTGAAGCTCTGCGAACCGGGTAAGAAGGAGAAGCGTACGCGCTCTTTTGCTCGTGCGCTTAAAGGAATTTATACATGCGAATCATCCGTCTCTTTCCGGCACTGGCCTTGGCAGTTGCCTTCGCGGTACCGCACGCGGCTCTGGCCGGCAAGACCAATACGTTCTGGGGCATAACCCTGCACGTATCGACCAACAACATCAAAGTACAAAATCCGAAGACCAAAGAAACCTTGAGCTTTCTCATATTGCCAAAATTCGACCAGGTGTTCTCGGCCGACGGCAAGACGACGTATCAAATGAAAAATGTTCATGCCGGGCAGTACGTTCGCGTCATCTACGATCAAAAGGGATTGGGCATGCGCCACGCTGATAAGATCTACGTCCTTACCAACGCGAACCAAAAAATCACCAGACAGTAAGAGACTATACCTGCGGCTTTAACTGCAGGAGTCGGATCGAACCGTCGCGCACGAAGACCTCGACGCCGCGTTTACTTCCCCCATTGATGCTTCCGTCGATCGTCTCGCTCGTGCCAGAAGCCGATCCTTTGAGCGGAAAGTCCGTGAAGATCGTCCCGTGCAACGCGCGCAAATGGACGCGCGCGGCCGCCGTTTCGTTGACGTAGAGTTCGACGTCGCCCTTATCCGCCGAAAAATGGAGCGTGCCGGGCCAGGTGGTGCTGGCGAAAATCACGCTCACGTTGCCGGTGCCGGCGCGCGCATTTCCATATTGCGGCAGCAACATTTTGATATCGCCTTGCCGCGTTTGGGCATTGACGATCCCATCGAAGTCGGCGACGTTGATGTTGCCTCGCGTCGCGTAGAGGTCGAGCACGGCGTCCTTGGAACCGCGAAGAAGAATGTCCGTGCCAAACCCGGCCGTCCATATCGTTATTGCCCGGCCCTGCGTTCGAATGCCGGTATCCCTGCGCGCGTATGGACCATAGCCTTCGATCGTGTACCGCGAACTCGGTTGTCCGCGCTCGGGTGCATAGGCGCTGATGTTGCCGCGTGCGACCTTCACGACGATAGTCGCGCCGCCCGGCAGCGTGCCCGTCTTTTTGAGCCCCGGAGGCGCTGCCGAGCACGCCGCAATCGCGCCGAGGAGAAGAAGGACCGCTAGCCGGGTACAAGCCATCCGGAGGTAGCCTTTTATGCGCTTCGTTTCATCCCTCATAGTCGGTCTCGCGCTCGCAGCCACGGTCCTGAGCTCGGCTTCGGCCGCCCAATCGGGCAGCTTACCGCCGGGCGGCAAGTACAAAGACTGTCATGGCTACATGCTGCATGTCAGCTTGAACAACGTTCGCGTGCATTGCATCGATGGCGTCCCCGCCGATCTTTCGTTTCTTTCCTGGCCGAAATTCACGGATCTCCCCGGCGGGAAGACGGTGCAGACCAACAGTCTGAAGCCGGGAACGCCCGTGCACGTAATCTTCTCGCAATCCCTGGGGCTCCGGCACGCGTACAA
>PLLF01000024.1 GCA_003140855.1 Vulcanimicrobiota bacterium | reverse complement strand
CCATTTTCCCGACTGCAGCGCCGGTTCGAAGGCCCATAAAGACGTTCGTCATGAAGACGTTCGTCGGTTGAATACTGACGTAAGCGAGATATGCCCAAAATGTTTCCCAAAACGCGGTGTCCCGGCGCTCCCATCCTCGCTTCAGCATTCGGTCATAAGACTTTGATCCGTCGTAATTGTGGGCAACGAACATATACGGGCGGTCTGGGAAAAACTTCGGGAGAGGCTCACCGAGCTTTTCGTTGCCTTGCCAAAGGCCAGCGCCGCCAGGAAAGAGGGAAGTCCAACTCACCAGATCGCGGGTTTGATTGATCGAGCCGTAATCGGTGACGATTCGATCTCTTTCGGCTAGAAGTTCGGCGATAACATCTTCGGTGAGCCGCAGGTCCACGACACTACCGCTTCGACACAATCATCTTGAGTAGTTCGATTACTCCTACGCTTAGGTAGAGAAGTTCCGAAGAAGGCTTAAGTACGACAACGATCGATCTAGTTGACTTCGCGAGGTCGCTCTGTTAGCTTGACATCATGAAAAGAGCTAGCGTTTTTGCAATCATTCTTGGTCTCGCGGTCATCGGGTCGTCATCCCCGCAGTCAGCTGTCGCCGCCGGACCCACGCCGATCCCCGGTGGGGCCAATCAAGTCAAGGGCGTGAGCGGAGGCCTCACATCAAAGCTGTTCAATGGGAAAGTGCGCATTCGACAGATGGCCTTACGTCCGTCGACGACAGCCGAATACACGCCTGCGGATGGCCAGCACGGGCTGGTATTCTCCTGGCTAGTCTCCAATGGCACGTCTTCCGTGCGTACGGGCTACTTTGCGGCATCAATCTCGGATGCGGACGGCGTGGTCATCGAGGGTAAGAGCTTGAGTGTCTATAGCACGTTCTATAGTAGCCTGCAGCCGGGCGCCGCAGCGCGTGGAACGATTCAGTTCGTCATTCCGGCCGGTTACAAACCGACAAAGATTCTACTCACCGATCAGGGAAGCCCGAGCGGGCCGGCCTTTCGCATCCAATTGAAAGCCTCCGACGTCCCATCGCCCGCATCAACCTAGGGAGAAGGTTCTAAACCCTCAACAAATCAGGGAATTCATCACCTGTAGTGCTTTCTTTATTAGACTTTAGGTCAAGGAAGGAAGCCCAAAAAGCCCGTTATTGCGTCCAAAACTGGTAGCGCCAACGGGATTCGAATGCGTTGTTAGTTGACGAACGGTGGTAACTCGAACCAACCCTAGCCCACAGAATGGGCGCTGTTTTCAATCGACTGTTGGTAGTAGTAGCCTCTAATTGCCACCAATTGGTTATAGATCCGCGGGCCAATGACGGGCCAAATTTAGCGCGCCTACGGAGGCCGTCGATAGAAATGATGCGGCAGCCGATGGGAGAGGGCGCAGTTACAATGGGATAGGAGGGAAGAGGCGCGGAAACGAGGCCCCGGAAACCGCCGGAATCATCCGGCTTCGACTCGAATCGGATGGTCATATGGGGAATCCCGGCTCAAATGAGTTATCGATTCGCTTTGCCTGCAGCGTCCTTCCGTGGTCTACCCTCGACCAACAAAAGCCCGACGTGACTCTTCTTATGAGATGACGTTGCCCCGTGGAAGTGTCCCAATAATGGAGAGAGAATCCCGGGCAAAACAGCTCTTGCCACATGATAACGGCCTAAAGGAAAGAGCTCGATGAAATCGAGCTCGTATTCTTAGCCCCAACGGGATTCGAAATCGCTGGCTCATTACTGTGCATTCACATGGCTTGCCATGGGCTCCGTGAGAATCGCAGAATTAGCCCTTGCGATTACCATGGACTACCTTGGGTTATAACCTGTAAGTAGAAGGCGAAGTAGAAGGCCTGAGCATCGAGAGCGCAGTCGTCGCAAGTCTTCCGGCGGGCGCATCAACCTCGAGCGGATCGAAAAACCCGAACATCATGCCGGCCGGGCCACACTCATGGTCCAGCACCGGGCGCTTATTCGGCTATTTCGTGCAGTCTAAGTGCACGCGGAAACTGGGATTCGAAACGCTATAGTGACTGTGCGCGTAATTGTTCGGAGACTTTGGATCAACCGGAACGATCAGTTTCACCGGCTTTGCGGTCTTGTCGGGGCCATACGCAAAATAGATCGTTACCGTTGCGCCGCCTCCCGGCGGCATCGTTTTGTCCAGCAGCGAGTTCGTCAGACCCGTTCCTGACGAGATCGCGTCCTCGGTATTGTCGTCGCTGTATGTGACCGTGATGCCGCGCCCGTTGATGTCGGACAGACCGGTATGATCGGGCTCCAAATCGTGCGAGGTAGCGTTGTGCAGTTGCATTTTCACCCCGACACCCGTCGTTAGCGATCCGTTGTTGTACTGCGCGGCAGGATCCACCGAGAGCACGCGCAGGCGCCACACGCCGTCGAAGAGCCATTGATTCATGCAGCCTTCAGCCGCAGCGCGCTGCATGCTGCCGCCGACCGGGGGTTTCTTCGACGACGAAGCGGATACGGCAGCCGGTGCAAGAAGCAAGATGGCCGCGACAAGAAGCATGACATTTCGCATTCCGGCTCCATTCAAAGGAAAATCCGCTCGCTCCTCTCGAACGCGGGCGTACTCGCCTCTAGAGATCGGATGCCATGAAGCCCCTATTGCGAAGACTCACCTCGATCTTGGTTTGTGCGGCACTCGTCGTGCCCGCGCTTCTCGATGCCGGCCTTTCTCCCGAAGCCCAGTTAACAGCTTAACGACCTCAACTTCACCTGTCCCATCTCTTATCATCACGCCCTGAGTATTCGTTACGCCAATTACCAGTCTATAAAGGAGAGAGCTCGATAAAATCGAGCTTTTATTGGTAGCCCCAACGGGATTCCGAACTCGCTGGCTCGTTCACATGCATTCACATGGATTGCCATGGGCTCTGTGAGGATCGCGGGATTAGCCCTTTCGGTTACCATGGATTACCATACGTTATAGCCTGTAAGTAGAAGATGAAGTAGAAGCCCGTTACCGGCGCACGGCTCTCGACAAGGACGACGACGGTCCTCGAGCGTGGGCCGCCTTTCCAGGTGGCGAGGTGTCTTGGCGTTGGCGCTACAATAGACTGATGGGTATCGCATGAACATCTCTTCACTAGCGGTTGCTTTGGCATTGGCCGCGCTGACCGCGGCTCATGGCTCGACGGCGCCACCGGCGATTCGAGCCAACGATAATCGCGTGGCGGCCGGACAGTTCGTTCGGCACGAGCTGCATCTATCGCTAGAAGCACGCTGGGGCTCGTGGTATCCGGACGGCGACCGCGGCGTAGCGGCCCCGATCCAAGCGTTTTCCGAGGCCGGCAAACGCCCGCAGATTCCGGGCCCGCTGATCCGCGTGCCGTTAGGCTCGGTTGTCAGCGTTCAGATTCGCAATGCGATTCCCGGTTCGCACTTGACCGTGCACGGTCTCATGGATCGCCCGGCGATACGCGATCGGTCCTTCGATGTTCCCTACGCTCAGACGCGCGCCGTTCGGTTCCGCGCTGGAGCTGTGGGAACGTTTTATTATTGGGCTTCGACCACCGGGAGTTCGCTGACCAAACGTTTTGGCGTAGATTCGCAATTGAGCGGCGCCATCGTCGTCGATCCCCCGCATGCGTTGCCGGATCGGATTTTCGTCATCGGACAATGAATCAACATTCGTAATGCGCATGGCGGACCGAATTTCAACTACGAACTCGCCGTGATCAACGGGAAATCGTGGCCGTTCACGGAGCGGCTCTCATACGCGCGAGGCGCGACCGTCCGTTGGCGTTGGATCAATACGGGAAGCGGCGGACATCCGTTGCACTTGCACGGGTTTTACTTTAACGTCGATTCACGCGGTAACGGAGCGGAGGACACGGTTTACGCGCGCGACCGCGATCTCCGTGTGACTGAATTAATCGAGCCCGGCGGCACGTTTGCGATGAGTTGGAAGGCCGAGCGCGCAGGCAACTGGCTCTTTCACTGTCACCTCACATATCACACGCTCGCGCACCTGCCAATGGCTCAGATTCTGACCGGTAAACCGAAAATAACTAATGACGAGTATGAAAATGGCATCGTGCACCGTGCCGGGATGGGCGGATTAGTCCTAGGAATATCGGTGCGCGGAAACGTGAGCCACGTCGCGGAGCCGCCGGCATCGCGCCGGCTGACCTTAGTGGTTGAACCGGCGCAAGGCGACGGACCGCAGAACCCGGCATTCCGATACGTGCTCGATGAGGGCGGAAAAACGATTTCCGAGCCCGGCGATATCGGCCCGCCGATCGTGTTGACTCGCGGCGTTCCGGTTGCGATCGACGTCGTCAACCATCTAAAGGAAGCGACTGCGGTTCACTGGCACGGAATCGAACTGCAAGACAGCTATTACGACGGCGTGTCCGGTTACAGCGGCGCGGGCGCCCGGCTAGCGCCGATGATTGAACCCGGCAAAACATTTGAGGTGCGAATGGCGCCGCCGCGCGCCGGCACGTTTATCTATCACACGCACATGTTCGACGTGTACCAATTACGCGGCGGCCTCGCCGGGCCGCTGATCGTGCTGGAACCCGGCCAGCGATTCGATCCTGCGACCGATCACATCTTTACGATCACAACGACTCACACAGTTGCTGATGCGGGGAAGATCTTCGTCAACGGCATGTTCCAGCCGCCGGCATTAACGGTTCATGCGGGAGTGCGGCAGCGTTTGCGGTTCATCAACATGACTACGTTTTGGACCAATGCGGTCGTGGGCCTAAGTTCTGGTAGTGGAACGGTGCGATGGCAGCCTATCGCCGTGGATGGCGCTGACTTGCCGATAACAGCTCGCGCTGCGGAATCGGCCGTCCAAACCGTGACTATTGGTGAAACGCGCGACTTTGCGTTCACGCCCGTCGCGCGTGGCGAATTGCTCGTACAGATCTGGCCGGACCCGAATTATGGCTTGGTCACAATTCCGGTGCACGTTATTTAGAGCCTAGTCTTTACGTGTTGCGCGCGCTAGCGACCAAACTGCGATGGCAACGCTGAACCGCTAGGGCGGGCTACGTCGGTGAATGTCTCGGCGCTGCGCGTACCGTCCGTAACCACGATTCGAACTCGGTGCTTTCCACGGCCGATCGGTACGATGAGCGAAGTTTTCTGCTGCTCGGTAAGCAACGCGTCATAAGTCGCGCCGCGGTCATCCGAGACGAACACGGTACTAAGCGGTGTCGTCGCTGGATCGGCTTGAATGTTCCAATGTAACGACAGCTGCGAGCCGACGACACGCGCCTGATCGATGCGTACGCTAGGTGGAACTCGCCCCGCGTGGTGAACGATCGAAATGCCGGGTCCGCGTAACTCTATCGAGCCGAGCGATTGTGGTGCTGGGACCTGATAAGAAAATGGCACGAAGACGCGCGGCCTTCCGTTTCGTCGAGGCGGCTGAGGCATTCGAAAAACTCATGACAGGATGAGGGTCCGTTAGACGGCTGTTATACTTCGAGCATTTTCAGCCGTTAGTGCGTCAAAAACCCTTATAAAATAAGGACAAGATTGGTAGCCCCAACGGGATTCCGAACCCGAACTCAGGGGTCCGGCCAGCCCCTTCCGCTACCGATTAGTCCCGTCTTATAAGGGTTAGCGCATTCAGAGTGTTAGCCGCTCCCGACCAATACCGACCGCTCCCGCCCGCTCCGTTAGATTTCTGTTAGATAAAACCGGACGCATGGAAAGGTTCGACTCGCGGGCTGCACCATCGATATATATCGGGTCTGATAGGAATAGAGAATTTTAGGGATGAACTTTAGGATTTTCAGTCGGCGTTGTAGTTCGGGATATGACAGGCACGGTGACAGCGTTTCCCACCCAATCCCTTAACTTCGGCCCCTCTTGTCCGCAATACTTACATGCACTTGATGAGCCACTTCGGCATGCCGAACTATTTCCTGGCGAAACTGGACTTTTCGCTCGCACGGGACCTGACGCGAATTTGAAGGGTCCCGCTTTATGCTGGGTCGCAGAACCGCTAACAACCCTGGGAGGTCAACCATGCCATTACGAACCTCATTTTCGGCGCTGCTCGCCGTTGCATTCCTTTCCGTTTTACTCGCCGATTGCAGTGGGTCGGGCGGAAATGCATCTGCGGCGCCGCCTACGCCTACGCCTTCACCCACACCCACGCCGGCGTTGGGCAATCTCTACGTTGCCAATCCCGACGATGGCACCAACACGGTGCTGAAGTTCACGCTGCCACTCAGCTCCGGCTCGAGTCCCGTAGCGCAAGCTCCCGTTCCGGGTGGTAGTTTCGGAAACGTCAATGGCGTGGCAGTCAACGCGCAATTCATCGCGACGTTGACAAGCAACGGTCACGTAGCGCTGTTCGCACAACCATTGACTTCGACCAGCACGCCCACGGTGCAATTCACCCTACCCCAGAACGCAGGCCAACTGACCGCTTTCGACGGCTCCGGCAATCTTTGGACCGCTACGGGCGGCGGCACCTTCGACGAATACAAGCCGCCCTTCAGTAACGGGATGTCGCCGGCGTTGAATACAGACAACATCGACGAAAGCACCGGGATCGTTTTCGACACGTCCGGGAACCTCTACATTACCGACGGAGACCGCGGCAAGCTCTTCGTCTTCGCGCCCCCGTCTTATACCGGTACGCCGATAAGCGTCAATCTGCCCGGGGCCAGCGGATTTTCGGGCGCTTCGGCGATCGGAGACGCGATCATCGGCACGCAAATTTTCATCGCGGATTCGAACGACAATGTCATTGTGGTGTTCAACCTGCCGGTCACCGCGTCGAGCACGGCCGCCTTTAGCTTCGCGGCGAGCTCACCTGCGGGCACGAGACTTGCGGGAGTGGCCAGTGACTCGTCGGGCAATCTCTATGTAGCGAACAATGTATTCTCAAATTCTAAAATCTTCGTCTTCGCTCCGCCGTTCACGGCCGCCAGCGTCCCCGCGGTGACGGTCTCGAATGGACTCAGCGATCCGGTCGGGATCGCGGTCGGTCCCTAAAACTAGAGCTGGGTTTCAAAGCCGATGTCCGGTGCAGCGCGGATCGTCAAACCGGTCCGCGTTGCCGCATGCGGCGCGCGCATCTCTTGATAAAATTCGGCGATCATCCCGGCATTCGACTTGCCGAGCCGCCAGCGAACGCCTCACGATTACCCAACGGTTTGAACAGCCAGCTCGGCATCGCATTCGGGCCTTAAGAGCTTAAAGCGTCAGATCGAATCCGAAGTAGGGAGCGACTCGGACGGTTTGGCCTGCCCGCGAGCCGGGATGCAGCGAGCGCATCTCCTGGTAAAGGCCGAGGAACGCGCCGGTTCGCGAGCCGATTCGCGCGCGCACGCCGCCGTCGAACGTAACGATCGTATAGGCGAGCTGCGTGCCGCCGTATTGCCCGGTGGCCGCCGGATAGTAGTAGAGCGCTCCAAATGCGTCGAAAGGTTTGCGCGGATCGGCATAACGCTCCAACCCGATTCCAAACCCGAAGAGGTGCTTGTAGCCGAGGGGATAGTCGTAGTTAGTCGACGTTCGCGCGACGCCGAACCCCGCGTAGACTCCCAGAAATCCGATGCAGCGCTCGGCCCGCGCCTCCACCGTTTCGTCTGTAGCGACAAACCACGGAACCGCGACCGTCGGTCCGGCGATTGTATGGACGCCGGTGTTTGTATTTGCGCCCTCGTGTTGCGTGTCGTAGGCGCTGTGGTGCGTTTGGATCGTGTAGGCGTATGCGCCGCGCACCAACGTCGCTTTCGCAAAATATGACGCCGCCAATTCGTCGCCGTCGCTGGCGAGCTGGTTGTACACGTCCCCGACCGACTTGGCGCCCGCTATCGTCAGCCTCTCCTCGCGAGCGCACGGCACCGCGCCAGCGCTGCCTTGCATAGCGATCCACGTCAAGGCGATGGCGGCGACGACATGCAGTCGCCCAACTGGTTTCATGGTTCGTACTTCGAGCGGTCGGTTGTTCGCACCTCGACCTAGCGTGCAAGGTGCTAAGAGACGCACAATCTTCAGAAGATTATCCTCACCATCATGCCGAAACGGCGTAAAAAACCGGAAGAGATGAATATGTGGAGATTCTTTGTTTTTTCATCTTCGTTGCGAGCGCTCTAACCATCGCCGGTGCATTACTCGCTGCTACGCCAAAGCCGTCCCCGCCTAATGTCATGCGCTCGTATGATTCGTCGTTGGACGCTGGCGCTGCGACGGCATTACTCCGTGGGGAAAAGTCGATTACACGTTTACGTAGAACAACAGCAGAGTTTTAGGAGGCTTCTGGTTCAAATTTCACGCGGTCGCTAGCGACGGTACCGATGAGTCTTTTATGACGTACGAACCGAAGGCGCACCTGTGGCACCACATCTCCGTGGATGATTCCGGGCGCGGCGCAAGCAGTGGATTTGGTCCACTTTAAGCGGAACGATGTGGTATCGAGCAATTGTCTTTTAAAAAAGGGACCGCGGTTTATCCGCGGTCCCTTTTTTCTTCGCGCCGTGAGGCGTTACTGACGGGTTGGCCCGGGCGGCGGAGTTGGATGCGCTGCAGGCTTGGTTGACGGATGCGTCGCTGGCTTTGCGATCGGAGCCGCCCGATGCGTGACCGGTTTGGCGACCGGAGCCGCCCGATGCGTGACCGGTTTGGCGACCGGAGCCGCCCGATGCGTAACCGGCTGCGCGACCGGAGCCGCCCGATGCGT
>PLLF01000108.1 GCA_003140855.1 Vulcanimicrobiota bacterium | reverse complement strand
GGTCCCAACGGCGCCGGCAAGTCAACAACCATAAAAATGCTGACCGGAATCTTGGTGCCGACCTCGGGCACTATCGAAGTTGCCGGATTGGTGCCCTCCGACCGCCGCAACGAAAATGCGCGCAACATCGGCGTGGTCTTTGGGCAGCGCAGTCAGCTCTATTGGGATCTGCCGCTGGTCGAATCGTTCGAACTGCTGCGCGCGATCTATTCGATCCCCAAAGATCGCTACCGCGCCAATCTGCAAGGCTTCGTTGAAATGCTCGAGATGGAGCCGTTCCTGCGCACGCCGGTCCGCCAACTTTCGCTCGGACAGCGCATGCGCGGCGACTTCGCGGCTGCCATGCTGCACAATCCCCGCATCGTCTATTTGGACGAGCCGACTATCGGGCTCGACGTGGTCGCCAAGGAAGCCATCCGCGAATTCGTCCGCCACATCAATCAAGAACGCGGCACGACCATCATCTTGACGACGCACGACCTCGCCGACGTCGAGCGGCTCTGCCGGCGAATCATCCTGATCGATAAGGGCACGATTATCTACGACGGCACCGTGGAGCACATCAAAGAGCAGTACGGCACGCATCGCACGCTCGTGCTGACGCTGACCGAGCCGCATTCCAATCCGATCTTGGAGGGCGCCGAAATCGAATCGAACGATCGCGGCCTCGTGCGCTACCGGTTCGATCGCCGCCGCGTGCGGCCCGACCAACTCATCCGCGAGGCGACACAGCGCTACGAGCTGCGCGACGTCAGCATCGAGGAACCCGACTTGGAATCGATAATCCGAAGAATCTACATCGAAGGCTATACGCAGGAGCCCGTAAACTCATGATTGTCTCGAGCGGAACCAAGAAACCGAACATTCACGCGAGCGCCTACGTTGCGCCGACCGCGACCGTCAGCGGCGACGTCACGATCGAAGAAGGCTGCGCGGTGCTCTTCGGCGCGATCGTCAGCGCCGAAGGCGCGCCGATCGTCATCGGCGCCAACAGCGTGGTGATGGAGAACGCCATCATCAAGTCCAGCGGCGGCAAGGTCATGCAGTTTCCGTGCTCGATCGGCGAGAGCTGCATCATCGGGCCGGGCGCCTACGTCATCGGTGCGACCGTCGAGCCCGGCGTGTTCGTCGCTTCCGGCGCGCAGGTGCGCAACGGCGAGACGATCGCTGAAAGCTCGACGGTCGGCGAAATCTCCGAGAGCTTCTTCCAGGATGTCTTTAATCTGCCCGACTCTGAGGACGTGCGCGCAAAGGCGGCCGAGAATTATTCGAAGTTCCTGCGCAAGACGCACGCGCAAGATGCGCCGGTCGCCGAAGCACCGAAAAAGGCCGCGCCCAAGGCGCCACTTCGTAAGACCGAAGAACCGCCGCCGACGCAATCGACCGAAGTGGAGAAAGTCGTCGACGTGATGTTCGTGGAGTTGGAGGAAGCTCGCTTGCGGCGTGAAGCCGCGATCGAACGCGAGAAAAAAACCAAGCGATGACCCTCGAACCGTACGTCGAGTTCGCGAAGAAAGCATTCGCGCGCGAAGCGACGTACCGGCTCGAAGTCTTCACCGAGATCGGCTCGCTCATCGTGCGTGTCTATCTCCTGCGCTCCGTCTGGACGGCGCTCTACTCGCAAAACATCGCGCCGATGAATCTGCCGCTGCACAGCATGATCACCTATGCGACGGTCGCGCTGCTGATGTCGCTGATCCTCGAGGTGGACGGCACGCGCCTTATTCGCGAGAAAATTCGCGAAGGCACGATCGCGACGGATCTCATGAAACCGATTAGCGTCCCGGCTTATTTCTTCAGCGACGGTTTCGGTCAGACCGGTCTGCACGCGCTGCTGGTCATTCCGTCGATACTGTTCGCGCTGCTGCTCGTCCACATCGACGTTCCAAGCGCGCCGGTCTTTGCGGCCTTCCTGCTCTCGTTCGCGATCGGCTACCTGCTGAATTTCTTCGTGAATTTCGTCATGAACGCAATCGCGTTTTGGACGCTCGAAACGTTTGCGATTCAGCTCATCGTGCGGTGGGTTTCGGATCTGCTGAGCGGCCAAATCATCCCGCTCACGTTTTTCCCCGGCGTTTTCGGGCGCATCGTGTTCGCGCTGCCGTTCGCGGCGATCTATTCCACGCCGCTGCTGATTTATGTAGGCGTCATTCAGCCGCACGATTACGCGCGGTATTTTCTCATTCAAATACTCTGGCTGGCGCTCTTTAGCGCGTTATCTCTTGCGATGTGGCGCGCCGCCGCGCGGCGGGTCGTCATTCAGGGCGGCTAGCGGGTTACTCCCACATCAGTTCGTCGACGTAACACCACTTCCAGTTCTCGCCCGGTTGAAACGATTTGATGATTGGATGGTGCGTCGCGTGAAAATGTTTCGTGGCGTGGGTGTTGGGCGAGTCGTCGCAACAGCCGATATGGCCGCACTCCAAACACTCGCGAAGGTGAACCCAATCGCTTCCGATCTTCAGGCACTCTTCGCAACCCTGCGGCGTTTTCGGCGTGACGTTGTGAATGTGGTCGAGATGCGTGCACGCGGCGTTCATGCGGGAAGGTCCCAAAGAACCGCTTCGCCGCTGCCTTGCAGTTCCAAGCGCTCTACGTCGTACACGCGGACGGCATCGCCGGCGTGCAACTTCTCTCCGTTCACGTCAATCTCTCCCTCTGCGACAAATAAGAAACCGTAACGCTGCGGCTGGAACGTATGGCGTAAAGAATGATTTTCCAGACGCGAAACGCGCAGCGTCGCGTTTTGCGTCAGCGCGATCGGCGCTTCGACATTAGGCTCGCCCGACGCCACGGTCAGCCAGCGGTTGCGCCGGTCGTCTTCCGCGAAATCGGCTTGCCCGTACGTCGGCGGCGTCCCGACGCGTCCCGGAAGCACCCACATCTGCACGAGGTGCAAATCCAAATCCTTGCGCGCGTTGAACTCCGCGTGGCGCACGCCGGTGCCCGCGCTCATGAACTGCACGCCGCCGGCTTTCACGACGCCGTGGTTGCCCATGCTGTCCTGATGTTCGAGCTCGCCGCTGAACACATAGGTGAGGATTTCCATGTCGCGATGCGGATGCTCCGGAAAGCCGGCGCCGGCCGCGATGTAATCCTCGTTGAACACGCGTAGCGCGCCCCATTGCACGTTCTGCGGATCGTAGTAGTCGGCAAAACTGAACGAATGGTACGTCTTGAGCCAGCCGTGGTCCGCGAAAAAGCGCTGGTCCGCGCGCTGTATCATACCCTTCCAGAATCGTCGCCGCCCGGCTCGAGGTTGCGCATCCGGCCCAGCAGCAGATGGAAGTAGAGGAAGCCCCGCACCGGTCCGAGCGCGTCGAGCAGCGCGCCAGCGTCGAGCTCCGGATCCCCCGAGAGCGCGCGCAGCGAGCGCGCGACCCCCGAGTCTTTTAATGGAAAGACGTCGAGGCGCCCCATTCCGCGCAGCAAAACCACGGCCGCGCTCCATGGCCCGATGCCGCGCACGGCACGCAAGCGGTCTGCCGCCTCTTCGCTCGAGAGCTGTGCGAGCGTCTCTTCCGTAACCATGCCATCCTCGACGGCCGCTGCGGCGCTGCGCAAATGGTCCACCTTGTTGGCGCTCAGCCCCGCGGCCCGAAGCGGTTCGTCCGGCGCGTAGAGCAACGCGGACGGAGTGAAGAACGGATAGAATGCGGTGCCGCCGGCGTCGTGCGCGACGCTGAGTTCCTGAACCGTGCGCCGCATGATCGCGCTGGCCGCATGAATGCTGATTTGCTGAAAAACGATCGCGTGCGCCAACGCCTCCCACAACGACGGATAGCGCGGCGGATGCATCCCGCGTAAACGGGTGGCGAGCTGCGCGAGCCACGGAAACGGCTGCACGCGGGCGTACCACGAACCGAAATCGGCGCTCGTTCCCAGCATCGACTCGATCGTCGGCAGCCAGCGCTCCGGACGATCTCCGGAGATTCGCAGCTGCAGCGCGCGTTCGCCGGACTGGCGCACGTCGATCAGATTGCTGCCGCTCGCATCGCTTAACACCCGGCGATACGCGCCATCTTCACCGACGACGTCCACGACATTCGCGGCCAGCCGCCGCAAAGCGTCGGCGGTCAAATCCAACCGGTAACCCGGGCGAACGGGAAGCTCGGTTTCGAACGTGAAGTGTTCGGTCATCCGTGTTGGCTATCTACTATCAGTATTGGCGCATCAACTTCCTGACGATGCTCGAGTATCGCGCGAACTTCATCATGTGGTTTGCCTTCACGATCGTCTATCATGCCACAGCGATTGCCGCGCTGTGGGTGACCCTGCGCACATTCCCCTCGATGAACGGCTGGGACTTCAAGCAGATGGCGTTCCTCTATGCGCTGTGGATGCTCGGGCACGAGTTTCACAACGCGTTCTTCTTCAATGTGGTGAGCGTTCCCGAGTACGTGCGCGAAGGCCGCTTCGACCGCTTCCTAGTGCGTCCGCAGGACACGCTTTTTCAAACCCTCACGGTGCCGGCGCAACTTTTTCCCGACGGCTTGATTCTCGCGGTCATCTATTTCGTATTGGCGACAAACTACAGCGGCGTTCACGTCGATGCGGCGTTCATCTTCTTCGTGCCGCTGGTCATGCTTGGGGGCGCGCTGATCGATTTGGGTATATCGTTGGCCGTGGCGACCGTCTCATTCTGGTTTGTCCGCGTCGATACGTTGCGCTGGGTCGTAATGTCGCTGGAGCAAGAGTTTACGCGTTATCCGATCAGCATCTATACGCGCGGTGTACGTTTTTTGTTGGCGTTCGTCTTTCCGTTTGCGTTCATGAACTATTTCCCCGCGACGTTCTTACTGCATAAAGCCGAGACCGGATTTTCGCTGTCGCCGCAGATCGGGCTGTTGACGCCGCTGGTCGGCTTTGCTTGGCTGGCGATCTCGTACGCTTTTTGGCGCTACGGTTTGCAGCACTATCAAGGGACCGGCTCGTGAAGAGGTCCGCATTCATTACGGTCGCGGGCGCAGCCGCACTCTGGCCGAAACGCGCCGCAGCGCAGTCGTTTGACGAACTCGTGCGCGCAGCGATCGGACGGATTCCGGCGACCGTCGGCGTCTACGGCCGCACGATGGCGCCGGGCGCGCCGCTCGTCGCCTACAACGCGAACGTTTCGTTTCCGAGCGCCTCAACGATAAAAGTTCTGATCATGCTGACGGCGTTCCGGCTGGCGGAAAGCGACCCGTCGGTCATGAGCAAGGTCATTACGTTCCGCAGCCGGGACTACATCGGCGGATCCGAATTCCTGGCCTACGCCTCCAATGGCGAGCGGTTCACGGTTCACGAACTGATCGTGCCGATGATTCGCGTCAGCGACAATACGGCCGCGAACATCCTGATCACCCACTTCGGGTTCGACGCCATCAACGCAACCGCGCGTCATGCCGGCATGAAGCATACGGCGCTGCGCCGCCACTTTCTGGACACACCCGCAATCCTGCGCCGTCACGACAACCGGACGACACCGCATGACATGGCGCAACTCCTCTTCGAGATCGAACGCGGCACGCGCGAAGGCATTCGCACCGTCGCCTCTCCGGCTTCATGCCGCGCGATGATCCAAATCATGCTCGGGCAGACGGACCGCGACAAGATTCCGGCGGGTGTTCCCCACGGCGTTGCGGTCGCAAACAAAACGGGTGAGCTGACGGGCACGCGCGCCGACATCGCGATCGTCGATCCGTTCGGCATGTCGCCCTACGTGCTCGCGGTCTATACAAAAGATCTGAATGACTGGAACGGCGGAGCTTACGGCATCGCGAATATCTCGCGCCTAGTCTACCACCACGTCGCGGGGACTATGCTCTAGCCCTTCGACAGGCTCAGGATGACAGGGGCTCAATCTTTACCGTGGTCATTGTGTCGCCGCGGCGAATCGCATCGAGCGTGTCGAATCCGTCGGTCAGTTGCCCGAAAACCGTGTATTGCTTGTCGAGAAAACGCGCATCGTCCAAACATATGTAAAACTGCGAGCCGGCCGAGTCGGGCGACGAAGCGCGCGCCATCGCGACGGTTCCGCGCACGTGCGGCCGTTCGTTGAATTCGGCCTTGAGATTGTAGCCCGGTCCGCCCGTGCCGTCGCCTTTGGGATCGCCTCCCTGAATCACGAACCCCGGCTCTACCCTGTGAAATGCCAGCCCGTCATAAAAGCCGGCGTCGGCTAATTTCATGAAAGCGGCACTATGCTGCGGCGCTTCCTCGCTATAAAAGGAGAAAACCATATCGCCCTTCGGCGTCGTGATGCGCGCCACGGACGTGCGCGCGCGATCGAGCAGCGTGCGGAGCTCTTCGCCCACGGGAGCGGCATGCGTTGTCATCTAGGGCGCTTTGTGCAACTGCACTCCGAAGGCCTGGCCTGCAGCTAAAGCGGCGAGCTTTTCGGGGCGGCTGAGCTGCTTGAAGCGAGCTTCCAGGCTCTTGGCTTGCGATGCATCCTCAGCTCGGATCCACGCCACCAGCCGGACGGGAAGGCGGGATCGCGTGTACTTGGCCGCGCGGCCGTCGCGATGCGACTGCAGGCGGCGGTCCAAATGGTCGGTCCACCCGGTATAGAGCGAGCCGTCCCGGCAGGCGAGGATGTACACGAACATGGCTTCGTGAAACCACGTTCATGAATTCTCGCCGCTTTCTTTCCGGGCTCGCACTGATTGCGCTGACGCTCACCCAAGCTTCAGCGAAGCCCTCGACCGATCCGCGCATTGCGGCGATGGTACGAGCCGTTTCGGCGGCGGACTTGCGCGCGTACGACAACCGCCTGGTCGATTTCTATACCCGTAACGATTTTTCCGAGGATATGAACTCGCCGACGCGCGGCATTTTCGCGGCGCGCGATTGGATCAAATCGCAATTCGAAGCTGCGGCGCAGAAAAGCGGCGGCCGGATGACGGTGGCGCTCGATACGTTCTTGCAAGATAAGACGGCGTGCACGCCGCGCCCGGTAACCGAGTCGAGCATCATCGCGACGCTAGTCGGCGATTCGCCGGAGCCGACGTACGTGATGTCGAGCCATTACGACGACTGCGACGGCGATTGCATCGACGGCCGGGGACAGGCTCCCGGCGCCGACGACAACGGTTCGGGAACGTCGGCAGTGCTGGAAGCCGCCAAGGTGATGGCGCCGCAGCGTTTCCATGGCACGATTATCTTTGCGGTGTTCGACGGCGAAGAACTCGGACTTTGGGGCTCCGATCATTTCGCGCGCGAACTGAAAGCGCAAGGAACGAACGTCATTGCCGATCTCAACAACGACATCATCGGCACGTCCAACGCTCCCGCAGGCTCAGCCGATCGCCATACCGTTCGGGTATTTAGCGAAGGGCTGACCGATGACGCAACAGTGAGCGCGGTAAACTTGGTGGGCTCCGAAAACGATTCGCCCTCGCGCGAAATTGCGCGCTTCGTGAAAAGCGCGTCTGAGCAATACGTCTCGCCGATGTCGGCGACGCTCATCTATCGCGCCGACCGCTTCCGGCGCGGCGGCGACCAAGAATCGTTCACCGCGCAAGGATTTCCGGCGATCCGCTTCGTCGAAATTCATGAAGATTTCCGGCATCAACATCAAAACGTGCGCGTTGTAAACGGCGTGCAGTACGGCGATCTTCCCCAATATAACGATTGGACGTACCTTGCGAACGTTACGCGCATGAACGTCGCCGCGTTGGCGGCGCTGACGCTCGGGCCCGACCAGCCCGCCGGTGCGGAAATACTCGTCACCGGTCTTACCAACGACTCGACGCTGCGCTGGAAACCTGCCGCGCGTGCCGTAAGCTACGAGATCGTCTGGCGCGAAACGAGCACGCCGATGTGGCAGCACTCGAAAAACGTCGGCAGCGTTACGCAAGCAACGGTGCCGGTCAGCAAGGACAATTATATTTTGGGCGTGCGCTCGGTTGACGCAAGCGGTTTAGTCAGTCCAGCGGTCTATCCGGCAGCAGTTCGGCAATAGTCAACGGCGCATCCCTCTCATGATCTTGCCCTCGGTGTTCAAGTAGTAACGCGAACTGTCGAATCGCGGTGTGTCGGCGAACATCAGGTACAAGTATTTGAAATTCTCGGAGAACGAATAGGCCGGGAAGTAGTCACCCTGCGTCATCGGCCGCGTGCGCACGTCGGTTAGCACGGTATAGCCTTTTGGAGTGCGACAATTTCGGCGCAGTGCTTGGAAATACTGATACGCCGTGACTCGATACTTGGGATCTTTTGTCAGAAACCAAAGGTCGAACGACGAGTTGGGATATTCAGGCCGCAGCCAGTGCCGAGGGCTTACGATTGACAGATCGCTATAGTTGATGACCTCGGGAATAAGGTCGTACTTGTCGAGTGCCGCCGTCCACGAATCGTAAAATGCCGCACCGATGTCGCGATTGCCGCCCTTCGCTACCAAGCCCGCGTAAAATGCGGCGAGTTCCGACGTGGTCGTGTCGCCCGTCGGTTCTCCGGTTTTGTAGTTGACGGCCTTGAACCAAAGATTTCCGCCGGCGTGCGTTACTTTGTTCTTGATGATCGCTTCGGTGAGCATGCGGTACCAGTCGCGCGCCTGCGTGAGTGCCAGCATTTGCCAGCCGCCCCACAGGTATTCATAGAACGAATCGACCGGTTCGTCGGGCGCGACGTCGTCGGTGTCGATGAACTCGCCCTTCTCGACGTCGAACGTCGTACCGAGTAGATCGAGATCCGACCGCTTGGCAATGACCGTTTCATACGCTTTCATCGACGCCTGAATGTATTTCGGCTGCCCCGTTAGGTGCGTCAGGTCGCCGAACTCCAAAATGTTCGAGCCGATCTCCGCGAGCACCATGTGCGGCTCGCGCACGGCGCCCGTTTTGAGGTTGGCATACCGGTAGGGCGCGCCGCTCGGAGATTTCGTGAAGCAGACCAACAGCCGATCCGCGAGATCGCGCGCGCCCTCCATCAAGAACCGTTCGCCGGTCGCATAATAGCCGGTGATGAGGCCGGCCACCATGCGAATCACGGCCTCGAACATTTGCACGTCGCCGTTCACGTCAAAATCGAGATGCGACCGTAACCACGCAAGGCACGATTCCAGTTCGGCGTCGAGGCCCATGACGTACAACGTATCCATCGCTTCGATGATAGAGAGCCCGAAAGAATGGTTCTTCAGAAAGAAATTCGCTGGTCTTCCGCTAAGCGGGCGCACCTCATCGTAGCCCCAGGCCGCGTATTTGTATCCGTGCCAGGCGTGCAAAAACTCGTCGCGTACTTGTTGCGCGATCGCTTTGGGCGAAGGCATGACGGCCGGCGGCAAACACGCCAGCTCGAGCGGCAGCAGCGTAGTGGCTGTCGCGCTAGCTAAGAAGTTCGAGCGATTCATCAATTGCTCGCAGCGTGTCGTCGATGTCGTGCGCGGTGTGTGCCGTCGAAAGAAACATCACTTCGTTTTGCGATGGCGGCAGCAACACCCCGCGATCGCGCATCGCGTGATAGTATGCTGCATATTTCTCCGAATCGCATCCGGCCAAGTCGTCGTAGTCTCGAAGCGGCGGACCCTTGCGAAACATGAAATCAACGATCGACTCATACTGGACGACGGTGTACAGCAGATGGCGGCGCCGGAAGACTTCGCGGATGCCGCCGCCGAGACGTTCGGCCAGCACGCGAATCTGCGTCAGGTATTCGGAATGCGCTTCTAACAGATCGAGCACCCGATGCGCGATCGCGACGCTAAACGGATTGCCGGCGTGCGTCCCGCCCGTGAACACTGGGCCCTCCGGCGCGAGGCGCGCCATCACGTCTTCGCGGCCGCCCATTGCGGCAATGGGAAATCCGCCGCCCAACACTTTTCCGATCGCCGTGAGATCGGGCTTCACATTTGCGTTTGCTTGCGCGCCGCCCATGCCCGCACGCGGCCACGTGATGATCTCGTCGAAAATCAACAGTGCGCCGCAGTCATCCGCGCGATCACGCAAGCCTATCAGGAAGCCTTTGGCTGGCAGTAGCAGTCCCATGTTGGCGCAAACCGGCTCGACGAGAATCGCGGCGAGCTCGTTTTCACGGCCGCGGATCGCGCGGTCGACGCTTTCGAGATCGTTATAACGCGCGACAAGGACATCGCGCATGACGCCGTCCGGGATGCCGCTGCGCTCGGCATTTGCGGTCTGCGCAGACGCGCCGGCTGAAAAAAGCGCCGCATCGAAATGTCCGTGATAGTTTCCGGCAAATCGCAAAATGAGATCGCGTCCGGTAAACGCGCGCGCGACGCGCACCGCGCTCATCATCGCCTCGCTCCCCGTGGTCGTGAAACGCACGCGTTCCATCGACGGAAGGTGCCCGCGAATGCGTTCGGCGAGCGGTTCTTCTTCCGCATTCGTCGATCCGAAAAGTGGACCACGCGCGGCGAGCTCGTCGAGCCCGGTTGTTAGCGCGGGATGATTGTATCCGAAGAGCAGCGGGCCGTAGCCCATAATGTAGTCGATGTAGCGTTCGCCGTTTTCGTCGAATGCGTACGCGCCGTCGCCGCGGCTTTGCACGAAGGGCTTCCCACCGACAGCCCAGCCTGAACGCACCGGCGAGCTGCACCCGCCGGCGAGCGGGGTGGTGCGCTGCATTAAACTGTCGCGAGATCCTTCGACATGAACGTTTGCAGCGCGCTCAATGCGCGTTCGACATCGAACGGCAATACGCGCGCGCCGTCGGCGTGAGCTTGCGCATTTCCGGCGTAGCAGCGATCGCCGTAGGCTGCCAACGCAAAACGCGGCCGGCCCAATTGTTTTGCAAAACGCATCGTCAGCATCGCGCCGCCGTCACCTTCACTCGCGACGAGGATGACCGCGCGCGCATGCGCGGCTTGCAGGCGGTCGCGGTGTGCCAGCGCAGATTTCGTAACCGGTTCGCCCGCAAGGCGTTCGCTCACGATCGCTCCGCCGCGCGCAACAATCTCTTCTTCCAGCGCGCGGTGCTCCGGCGGATAGGTCGTGCCGAGACCCGTACCGACGTACGCAACGGTCGGAACGCCGGCCTCCAGCGCCCCGCGATGCGCGGCTGCATCGATTCCAAGCGCCAATCCGCTGACGACGGGCTCGCCCAAGCGCGCGGCAAATTCGCGCGCAAACTGTTGGGCCAGCGCAGGCGGCGTGCGCGTGCCGACGATGGCGACTCCGCCGAGGGGTAAAGAACCGCGCACGCTCAGGAAAGCCGGCGGATCGTCGAGATCGCGCAAGCCTTGCGGATACCGTGCATCGGCAATCGTTACGACGGACGCGCCGAGCGATGCGAGGCGCTGCGCCGATTCACGAGCCTGCCGGCGCGCGTGAGCGACCCGGCGAGCCGAATCGCCTTCGAGCCACTCTTTTAATGATGGGTCCTCACCGCGCGCCAGCGAGCGCAAACGCCGCGCGGGAATGTGCAGATAGGCGGCGGTGAGCAATACGAGCTGCTCCTGCGACAAATCGCGCATAAGACCGGGGGCTTCGGAACGCGAACCTCCCGGCCATGCCGCATTTGGAGATGGAGATCGGCCCGCAGAGCAATATCGCCGAATTGGTCCGGGATCTGCCCATCGCCGAGGAAGTGCTGGGCCGCTTCGGCCTGCATTGCGCCGGCTGCGGCGTCAACAAGTACGAGACGATCGAGGCAGGCGCCAAAGCGCACGGTCTGCGCATCGAGCCGATCGTTGCCGCGCTCGTCCAGGCGCGGCTTTCCGGTTTCGTGCCCACCATCAGCAACGAGGACCGCGTACCATTACGGCGCGCGCCCGGCGAATTCAAGCGGCACGCGAAAATCGAACATGTCGTTCCGATCATGTCGGGCAAAGGCGGCGTCGGCAAATCGCTGGTCACCGCGCTGATCGCGCTCGGTTTGCGGCGCCGAAATCTGCGCGTCGGCATTTTGGATGCCGACATTACGGGACCATCGATTCCAAAACTATTCGGCCTGCGCACGCCGCTCTTGATCGAAACCGATCCCAATGCAAAACCGATGCCCCAAGGAAATGCGCCGCCGCTCATGGTGCCGGCGCAATCGCGCAGCGCGATCGAAATCGTCAGTTCCAACTTGCTGACCGATCAAGAGGACACCGCGATGATCTGGCGCGGGCCGATTCTGTCGGGCGTCATCCGGCAATTTTACGAACAAGTGCTGTGGAGCGATCTCGATTATTTGTTGATCGACCTCCCGCCCGGAACCTCCGACGCGCCGCTAACCGTGCTGCAGTCGCTCGCGATTGACGGCGTCATACTCGTGACGATGCCGCAAGCGCTGGCCACGATGATCGTACGCAAAGCCGCCAATCTGGTTCATCAATTGAAGAAACCGATTCTGGGCGTGGTCGAGAACATGTCGTATTTCATCGCGCCCGACACGGGCAACAAGTACGAGATCTTCGGCCCGTCTTACGCCGAGCGCGTCGCTGAACTCGCGCGAGCGCCATTGCTCGCGCGGATTCCAATCGATCCGCAGAAGGCGAAGCTGGCTGACGAAGGCAGAGTCGAGGAGATCGATGATCCGATCTGCGACGAACTAGCCGGCGCACTGCTCGCGGCGATCGAAGCGCATCCCAAACCGAAGGAAACGATCTCGATTATCTAGCCGATTAGGACGCCAAAGCTGACGGCGGAGGCGACGGCGTCGATTACCTGCGGCGCGTCCTGAAGTTTCGGATCGGAGTAACCGGCCAAGATCGCAGCTTGCGACGATACGTCGGGCGCATATTTGAACACGTGGTTCATTCCTGGAACGACGACGAGCCGAGCAGAGGGCGCTCCGCGTTTGAGCGCTTCGGCGTCCGTCATCGTTACTTGCACGTCGGCCGTTCCTTGCACGATCGTCACGGGGATGCGTAATTTACCTATCTCGACAGCCGGATCGTATTTGAACCATGAAATCAGATACGGCTGCACCGACGGGCGAAACAGCGTATCGAGTCCGGCCGGAACTGCGCCGGTGTAAAGATTTCCGGCTTTGAGTTGCGCCATAATTGCATCGGCCTTCGTCAAAAACTCGGGCGGCAGTGCCGGACGCAGCTGCGCGTGCAGAATTGTGTCGGCCGGGCGTCCGGCGCCCTCTAGCGAGACAAAGGCGGCGACGCTGCCCCGCTGCGCGGCGATCATACCGATCAGCGATCCTTCGCTATGACCGGCCACGACGAGGGCGCGCGAGAAACGCGGATCGCGAGCGAGCAGCGCGACCCAGGCAGCCGCATCGTCCACCAACGTATCGAAGCGAAGATCTTTTTCCGCCGTCATCGCCGCGGCACTCGCAGCGATCCCGCGCTTGTCGTAGCGCAGTGAGGCGATGCCGCGCGACGCGAGGGCCGCCGCCAACTGTTTTAGCGAGTCGTTTTTTCCGGGCAGCATGACGCTGTTGCCGTCGTGGTCGGTCGGCCCGGAACCGGCAATGAGCAGCACGATCGGTACGGCTTTGGCACGTGCCGGCAACGACAAGGTTCCGAAAATTGCGCCGGTAGCCGTTTGCAGTGTAAGGTTCGATTCCGCGGCGAGCGCGCGAAGCGGCAGCGCGCAGGCGGCGGCGCCTCCCGTCAGCGCGAGAAATTTAAAGCGATCGATCTTCTGCATAGATTTTTTCTCCATCGCGCCACGTAGAAAGCACGCGGCAGTCCTTAAACGCCGCGCCGTCGAGTGGATCTCGATCGAGGACGACCAAGTCGGCGGCATAGCCTTCGCCGAGCAGCCCCGTGCGCACTTCCGCATGCGCAAGACGGGCCGTGTTGTAGGTGTACATCGTGAGCGCGGCTTCCGGTGAAAGCCGCTCGGCCGGTTCGTGGTGGTCGATCGCCGCTTGCATGCCTTGCAGCGGATTCAAATCGCAGACCGGGCTGTCGTCACCGCCGCATAAGACTGCTCCAGCGCGCTCGATGCGACCCAAAGCGTTCATGCTGCGCATGCGACGCGTTCCCAAGCGCTGCTCGTACATTCCGCCCGCGCCTCCCCACAGCAAATCGAATTGCGGCTGCATCGAAAGATAGATGCCTAGTTTTGCGCAACGCGCGATGTGATCGTCGCGCGCGATCTCGAAGTGTTCGATGAAGTGGCGGCAGCCCTTCGCGCTCGGCCCTTCGCCCAACACGCGTTCCCACGTGGCGATACACTGCTCGATAGCGCGATCGCCGATCGCGTGCACGCCCGCGGAGATCCCGAGCGACTCAGCCGCGGAGAAATAATCATAGAGCTGCGCGTCGGTGTAGCGCAGCTCGCCGCGTCCGG
The DNA here is from genome assembly GCA_003140855.1 of Vulcanimicrobiota bacterium. Lineage (GTDB taxonomy): Bacteria > Vulcanimicrobiota > Vulcanimicrobiia > Vulcanimicrobiales > Vulcanimicrobiaceae > Rubrimentiphilum. The sequence goes on along the minus strand of PLLF01000108.1, from coordinate 47,578 downwards.
GTTCGCCGCCATCGGCCGAAACGAGAAACGGCTCGCTGACCGCGGCGGTGCAGCTGCCGATCGAGCCATCCAAAAATACGTCGCCGCCGATGTACGGCAAGCCCAGCTCTTTCGCAAGTGCAGGATCGGGTTCGCAGATTTTGGGGTACCACTTCGCTTTGGGCAGATCGCGCAGCGCCGCAACTTCGGAAGCGTACTCATCGCGCGCAAAGCCGACGAACTGAACGTGCAGGTGCAGGCAGCCCCGCGAAAGTGCTAACTGTGTCGCCCGCGTCTCGGCGGCTCGCTTCGAATCGAGCGGCAACGCTGCCATAAACGCGGCCTGCGCGCGCCAGTTGGCTTCCAAGAACAATTTGCCGCTCGGATCTCCGCCGGCGGTCTTCTCGATCCCACTCGCTCCCGAGTCGAGGTTCAACCAATCCAGCGTCTTGCGATTGACGATGCATGAATGTCCATCGATACGCACCAGCATTGCAAACGTGTCGTGAAATTCGCGTTCGAGCGGCACAGCGTCAGCGGTTCGTCGGTCGCGCCACGCGCTTTCGTCATATTGTCCGGCCAGCACGTACGTCTCGCGCGGCAAGCGCCGAACCGCCGCAGCGAAGTCATCGTACGATCGAACGGCGTTCAGGTTGCGTTCTTTCAAGAAATATCCGGTGTCGGTCAGGTGTACGTGGCAATCCGCAAACGCCGGCAAGACGGCGGCCCCCTGAAGGTCGACCGCTTTCACGCCCGCGCCGGCATCCGAAGGATCGAGCGACGCAATGTTTTCGCCGTCGATTATCAGCCCCTGATGCCGCGAGTACGTCTTGCGCTGCGGATCGTACGAGTAGACGCGCGCGTTACGGAGTGCTAACAATCGATCGCGCGCCGAGCCAAGCGGTCAAATCCGTCTTACGGTTAACGTATTCGCCGCTACGCAGTTCGGATCGAAGTTCGCCGAACGTGCCATATGCTTCGGCAAATGCGTCGTGCTTGTGAATCGATTCGTAATTCACTTGGGATGCGCTGACGAACGTCTCGTCCGCAAAATCCGGGTACATTTCAATTGCGCCTGCGAGGATGCCGCGCACGACGTCTTCAACAAATTTCGGATTGTGATGCGCTTTGCTGACGACGAAAAATTCATCGGGACGCTTGAGGAGATCGTAAGTTTCGCTCGACATCGCATTTTCAACGATCTCCACCAGATCTTCGGCCGTGGGCGTCTCCTCGGAAACGGCGCCGATCAGCACGCTGCCGCGCCCGCGCTGATTGTGCGTGGCAACCGGCAGCGCTTCCAATGCACGGCGCGCATCCGCTTCGGAAAACCCGGCCTCGCGCAAATCGTTGAAACTCGCTTCGCGCACCATCGCCTGCGCGCACGGGCATGCCGTCATGCCTTCGGCTTCGACCCCGATCGCGCGGCGTGCACCATCGCGATCCGCGTGCGCGATGCCGATCAGCACGTACGTTTCTTCGCCGCGCTTTCCGCTCACCGGCGTCCAGCGCTCCAAAGCGAATTCGGCGCGCAAACGCACCTCTGCGCGAATCGCGCGTTGTGATTTTACGATCTCACGCGCGATCGCCTCGACCAGATTTTCGATCTGGGCGGGCGCATCGGACCGCGCCAGCACTTCCAAGGCCGCCTCTTCGAGTATTTCGTTGAAACGGGACATGTGCACGCCGGCTTTATCCGGCGTCAGATCCGCGAGCATCGTGAACTCGCCGTTGAAGACTTGCTCGCGGCCGGCGACATGCAAGCGCACGATCCGCTTGACGCGGGAAACGCCGACGCGATCGAGCGACAAGCGCACTTCAGGCGTCTCTTCCTGGCGGTTCGCATCAAAATGCAGCGAACGGCTACGGCGCCGGACGCCGTTCGACTTCAACGCAGCGGCAAGGTTGGCGAATTGCGGCGCGATTTCGGCCAACGGCACGAGATTGTACGGCCGCTGCGGGAGCTGCGGGTGAACGTAGTCCTCCGCGGCAAGCAGATCGATGTCGATCGCGCGCGCGGCGAGGCGCCGTTTGCCCGGGCGGCCGACAGCTACTTCTACGCCGCGTGCAAATTCTTCGAACCGATCGCGATCGAGTTCGGTCTCCAGTTCGGCCGCGACGTTTAAGAATGGCGGTCCCTCCGCGCCCTCCGCGGGGGCGCTTTCGAAAAACGACGAAACCGCCACGACGCGGCTTTTGCGCCGGAGCCGCTGCAAGGCCGCCAGAATATTGGCCTGCCGGTCGCCGAGATTCGAGCCGATACCCACATGAACGCGCACGCTACAGTACTTAGGGACCAGGAGAGTAATCGCATGCACGACGGACGCAACCTTGCCTCGGCCGAACGCGGGGAAATCTGCGCGTCGTAGCCGGCTGCGGCCCGGCGCTGCTCTTCGACTCGCCCATTCACGTTTTCAGAGCCGAAACGCCGCAAGATGCATGGAAAGCCTTGGATGCGGCTGACAGCGCCCTGGCGGCAGGCTATCACGTCGCAGGCTTCCTTTCATATGACTCTTTGCCGATGCTCGCGCTGGGTGTCTACGACGCGCCGCAAACGGTGTCACTCGAAGGGCAGTCCGGCGATTTCAAGATGGGACCGGCTGCGCCGCGCATTTCGAGAACGCGATACGATAACGCAATTCAGGCGATACAATCCGCAATTCGCGATGGCGACGTCTACCAAGTAAACTATACGCTGCCGTTCGACTTCGCGTTCTCGGGCGATCCGTTCGATACATACCGGCTGCTTGCAAAAACGAGCCGAGCAAACTACTGCGCATACGTCGACGATGACGAGCGCGCCATCCTTTCGCTGTCGCCCGAGCTGTTCTTACGCTTTGACGGCGGCCGGCTCACCACCAAGCCGATGAAGGGCACCGCGCCGTTGAATGCAACCGGTGAGTTGACCAATGAGAAAAATCGCGCAGAGCATCTGATGATCGTCGACCTCCTGCGCAACGATCTTCACCGGATCTGCACCGACGTCACCGTCGACGAGCTCTTTTGCATCGAGACCTATCCGACGTTCGCGACGATGACGTCGACGATTTCGGGAAAACTCGATTCGCGCGTTTCGCTCGCGGAGATCGTGCGCGCGACGTTCCCGTGCGGAAGCGTGACCGGAGCGCCCAAGCGTTCGGCGATGGCGCACATCGCGCGTTTTGAGCCGAATCCGCGCGAAGTGTACACGGGGAGCATCGGGTATCTGACGCCGCAGCGCACCGGCTGGTGGAACGTCGCAATTCGCACGCTGCAGATCGATCGCGCTGGCGGCACCGGGCGGCTCGATGCAGGCGGCGGAATCGTCAACGACTCAGTGGCCGAAAACGAATGGCGCGAAGCACTGCTGAAGACGGCCTTCGTTCGGACTGCAATCGAACCGTTTGCGTGTTTGGAAACGCTGCGGTGCGGCCCGAAACCCAGTGACGTCAACGCGCACCTCAGCCGGTTGCGCGCGACGGCCGATCGTTTTTGCATCGACTTCGACCACGAGGGATTGCGCGGACGCATTACGTCTTTGAATGCGCGCCCCGAACCGGTTTTGGTCCGGATCGGGCTTGCGCTCGATGGAGAAGTAACGCTGCAATTCGAGCCGCTGGAAAACATCGCGGAAAACGTAACCGTCTGCATCTCGGATCAACGCATAAAATCCGGCGATCCGATGCTCGCGCACAAAACGTCTTGGCGGCCGGCACACGACGCCGCCGCGGCGTTTGCGCGCCATTTAGGATGTTTCGATGCGCTCTTGCGAAACGAACGCGATGAATTGACGGAAGGGTCTCGCACGAGCTTATTCTTGCGTATCAGCGGCGTCCTGTACACGCCACCCTTAAGTGCCGGGCTGCTGCCGGGCATACTCCGGAACGAGCTCGTGTCAGGCGGCGAAGCCGTCGAACGAATTCTGTATGAAAACGACCTGCGCGCGGCTGATGAGATTTTCGTCGGCAACTCCGCCCGCGGATTATTGAAAGCGCAACTGGTGAGCGAGCGCAACCGTGTCTGACGACTCGCTTTATCCTTACGTCCTTCAGCCAAAGCTGGCGCCCGCAATTTGGGGCGGCGACGATTTGGTAAAAGATTTCGGGAAAGACGGCAATGCGAACCTGAAAATCGGCGAGAGCTGGGAGTGCTGGGACGAAAACCGCGTCACGAACGGGCCGCGCGCGGGCCAAACCGTCGCGCAGCTGCGCGCGTCGCTCGGCTCGAAATTGCTCGCGGCGATCGATCCGGCGCGAATTTTTCCAATTCTTACGAAGATCATCGACGCATGCGACTCGCTTTCAGTGCAAGTGCACCCGGGTGACGCATATGCGCAGCGCGTCGAGCACCAGCCGAACGGTAAGACCGAGTGCTGGTACGTGCTGCGCGCCGCACCGGATGCGCAACTGGTCATGGGCTGGACGCGCGACACGACGCGCGAGGAATACGAACGGCGAGTCGCCGACGGATCGCTCGGCGAGATCTTGCGGCACGTGCCGATCAAAGCCGGCGACGCTTTTTACATTCCGGCGGGCACGCTGCACGCGATCGGCGCGGGCATCGTGATTTTCGAGACGCAGCAAGCCAGCGATCTCACCTATCGCATTTTCGATTGGAACCGGCTAGGGCCCGACGGAAAACCGCGACCGCTCCACGTGCAGAAAGCCGCCGACGTACTAAACTACGAGGCCGGAACGTCGAACGCACTTTCCGAGCTTGCATACGCGTACGAAGGTTTTCAGCGCACCGCGCTGGTTGCCGACTCGCACTTTGTAGTCGAGCGTGTCATCGCTACGGAAACTCCGGCTACTATGGGAACGCACGACCGGCCGCTCATCGTGATGACGCTCGAGGATGAACTCGAGCTCGTCTGCGAGGGCGGATCCGCCCATTTGCACCGCTATCAAACCGCGCTGATCCCGGCGGCCGCGCAAAACCTGCGCATCTCCGGAGAGGGGACGGCATCACCGTTCATGCTCGTAACCCCGCCGGCGTCGGCTGAAGGCATGAACAAACGTCTGCACGATGCCGGCGTCGCGCAACCGGTGATCGAGCAGTTCCTCGCGCAGTTCCGAACGGCTAGCTGAAGCGCCGTATTCGCGCGCGCAGCTCTTCTCCGGCATCGCGCGCATCCTGCGGAACCAGTGGACGCGGATCCGGCTTTAGCCGCGCGATATCCCACCGTTGTTCGGGCTCCGTTCCGAAGTAACCATCGCGCAGAGCCGCTTCGGCGTGTCATGATGTGGTTCGCGTCGATCGGAACGCTGTAATATTCAGCAAGCCCTGCAGTAACGCGGCACAGCGCGTCGACTAGTTCATCGGTGAGCGGGTAGGGGCCGAAATCGTCCGGTTTCGAGCCCTGCATGCCCATCACCGAAATCCCGAGCGCGAACGAGTTGCGTTTGCGAGTATGCGCGGCATAGGGCTCGTCGGGCGAATCGTAAACGCTGCGCATGTTCTCGCGCAGGTCGTGCGTATTGACGACGACGATTTGGTTTTCGGTATCCAGCGCGACACAAAAATGGTAGGCCGGAAACACTTCGTGATAATCGTGCGCCGACCAATGGATGTAGATGTTGTCGATCCGCCCCTTTGGCAAATCGGGTTGCCATTCGCTCACTTTCGACGACGGGTAATTCACGCTTAGCGGGATTGCCCACGAGTATCGCGCAAACCCGCTATGCGATGATCGGCAATTCTTCTACGCCGGTGCGCTGGCGCGGCGGCCTTGCCCCCGGACACGAGCGGCGCGGAAACGAGCTGCTCGTCGGCGGTGTTCCTGCGAGCGAACTGGCGGCAGCCTACGGCACCCCGCTGCTCGCGATCGACTACGATGTCTTCGATGCTGCGATCGCGCGTTTTCTGCAAGCGTGCGCGCCGCATTCTATCGAAATCGCGTATGCGGGAAAGGCGCTTTTGCTGGTCGCGCTTGCCCGCCATTTGAAACACACGCCGCTGCACCTGGACGTTTGCTCGCTCGGCGAGCTGGCGGCTGCGGAACGGGCGGCGTTTCCGCCGGACCGGATCGGATTTCACGGCTGCGGAAAAACGGATGAAGAACTCGACGCAGCAGCGGAAGGCCGGGTCGCGCGCGTTATCGTCGACAATCTGGAAGAACTGCGCCGCCTGGCGGCTCGCGCGGGCGCCGCGCCGGTTTCGGTTCTCTTGCGAATCAATCCGGGCATCGAAGCGCATACCCATGAGTTCGTGCGCACCGGCGGCGACAAAACCAAATTCGGATTCGATGCGGACGGTCTGGCGAGCGCGCTTAGCGTCCTCGGTCAATCGCCGGGTTTACATTTCGAAGGTTTGCACGCGCACATCGGCTCGCAGATATACGACCGGCAAGCCTTCGTAGAAAATACGAGCGTGTTGATGGAACGCGCCGCCTCCGCGGCGGCAGCTGGTTTCATAAGCGAGCGCATCGTCGTCGGCGGTGGCTTCGGCGTGCGCATGCGCCCGGACGATCCCGACGAGTTGGCCGTCGAGGAAACGATCTCAGAAATTGCGCGAACAGCCGCTCAAGAAACTAAACGCCGGAATTTGCCCGCGCCGAGCATCGGCATCGAGCCGGGGCGCGCGCTGATTGCCGAGGCCGGCACGACACTGTACCGCGTCATGTCCGCCAAATGCGAATTCGGTAAACCGTTCGCGATCGTGGACGGCGGGGTCTACGAAAATCCGCGCCCCGCGCTCTACGGCGCTTACCACCACGCCTATGCGGCGCGCGAAAACGCGCAACTCGTCGAGACCATCGTCTGCGGCCGCTCCTGCGAAAACGATCAGCTCGGCACGGCGCGGCTGCCGTCGGATTTGGCGGAAGGCGAGCTCGTCGCCATGTGCACGACCGGGGCATATACTTACAGCATGGCCGGAAATTATAACCGTTTTCCCCGCCCGGCGGTGGTCGCGGTGCGCGGCGGAACGCACACCCTTATCGCGCGGCGCGAAACGATCGAAGACGTCTTGCGGAACGACTGCGATGAATAGATGTGCGCCCCTCGACTTCGCTCGGGGGTGGTTCGACAAGCTCACCATGACACTAGTGGTGATCGCACTTACTCCGGCGATCGCACATGCTGCGGATATGTCGTCCGTTGCGACGCTTGTGAAACCCGCGCCGGGGGGCACGCCTTGGAAAACCGCGCAGATTGCCGCGCTGCATCGCGCGATCGAAAAACTGCTGGCCGCCCCGACGCTGCGCGGCGCGCAAATCGGATTTGTAGCCGTCGATACGGTTCGCGGCACCACGCTGGACTCGCAAAACGCGGATCAAGAATTCATGCCGGCTTCGAATTTCAAGCTGCTCGTTGGCTCGGCCGCATTGAGTTTGCTAGGAACCGGGTTTGCATACGTGACGACGGTGGCGGCTGATGCGCCGCCTCAAAACGGCACGATCGCCGGAAATGTATATTTGCGCGGCGGCGGCGACGCATTGCTCACGGCCAAAGATCTCGACGATGCGGCCGCCGCCGTTGCGGCGCAAGGTATCCGCAGCGTCTCGGGCGCCGTTATCACCGACGCTTCGCACTACGACACGCAGCGCTACGGCTTCGGCTGGTCTTGGGACGACTTACCTTTTTACTACGCGCCTGTCGTGAGCTCGCTGGAGCTGGAGGACGGCATCGTCCACATGTATTTTTCACCGGGTTCGGCGGCCGGAACGCTCGCCAACCTGCGCGTGACGCCGCAAAGCAGCGCGTTCATCATAGACAACCGCCTGACGACGGGACCCCCGAAATCGAAGGACACCTCCGAACTCGTGCGGGCGTGGGACGCGCCACGGACGATCGAAGTTACCGGCAGCTACCCGCTCGATGCGAAAGAGTCCGGCGACGTCCGCCCCGCCGTTCCCGATCCCGAGAGCTACGCCGGCGACGTCTTTGCCAAAGCGCTTGCGGCGCACGGCGTCAGCGTCACGGGAGCGACCCAAAGCGGACAGATGCCCGCGAATGCGGCGACGCTGTTTACCAAACACTCCGAAGCGATGCCGCAGCTGCTCGCCGATTTTTGGTATCCGAGCGATAACCTAATGGGCGAGCTTTTTCTGAAAGAACTCGGCTTTCGCCTCAAAGGCGCGCCCGGCACCGTTGCAAACGGGATTGCGTTGGAAAATCAGTACCTGCGCTCGGCCGGCGTCGATCCGGCTAGCGTCACGATTTCCGACGGCTCGGGCCTCTCGCAGTACGACCGGATTACGCCGCACGATTTGCTGCAGATTCTGCAAGCCGACTGGAACGGGCCCAACCGCGACACCGTGCTGGATGCGTTGCCGGTCGCCGGCGTGCGCGGTTCACTCAAGAGCTCTTATAAAGGAACGGCTGCCGAAAAAAAAATCTTCGCAAAAACCGGCAGCATCAGCCACGTGCGCACGATCTCGGGCTACGTGAAAACCAAGACGCACGGCCCGGTCACGTTCTCGCTGATGATCAACCAATGGATGGGCGAGAACCAGCCGCACGGCGCCACCGATCTGGCAACGGTGCGCGGCGCCATCCTCGCCGCGATCGCGTCGCAGTAGCTATGCTGGGGGCGCATTTCGAAAGCGAGATCCGCGAGCAGCCCGACGTGTGGCGCGCGATCGCAGCTTCCGATAAAGCGCAGACGCTGGCGCACGCTATCCGCGAACGGGACGTCGTGCTGCTCGGCAGCGGCAGCTCGCTCTTCATGGCGCAGCTCGGCGCGCTGGCGCTGAGGCGGCGCGGCATTCGCGCGCACGCGCTGGCGGCGACCGAAGCTCCGCTCGACAACGTCGCCTATCGTAACGCAGCCGTGATCGCCTGTTCGCAGAGCGGCCGGTCCGGCGACCTGCTGGAAGCGCTCGACCTTCTGCAGCCCAAAGATTTGATCGCGATCAGCAATACCGCCGATTCCGAACTGGGCCGGCGCGCGAATCTCACGATCGACCTGGGCGCCGGACCCGAAGTCGCCGTTCCGGCCAACAAGAGCGTCACCGAAACCGCCGCGATCTTGCTGTGGGCGGCCGGCCTGATGGCCGGCACGCATTCCCGCAGCGCCGAGAGCTTGACCGAAACCGCCGAAGACGTGCGCAGCTGGCTCGACGGTCCCGGCGTCGAGGCCGTTCACGAGGCCGCTCAGCGGATAGCCCGGCGGCGCAGCGTCGTGATCGTTGCCGCCGGTTACGGAATTCCGTTGCCCACGAATTCGCGCTGAAGTTAAAGAGCCGCAGACGAGCGCCGACGGCGTGCTGCCGATCACGTTCGGACCGCAACTTCCGCAGAACGGCGGCATCCGGCAGGCGTTCGGGTTCGAACTGGGGATCAACCACGTCGATCCTCGGCCGATTGGCGTCTCCTGGTGGCTGAGCGGCACGTACGACAACTACTGGACGTCGATCACGTCGTCGCTGGCGTCGTCGTACAACGTCGCGCCGCTGCCGACGCCGATCGTTCAACGGGGCAATCTCATTCGCTCCGCCTTCGATCCGCTCCTCAGCGGCACGCTGACGGCGGACCTCCACTACAACAACTTCCACTTGATCCCGCTGATCTATTACCAGGGACCCTCGTTCTCCAACATCGGCGTGCAGACGATCTGCAGCATCGGTATCACGAGCAGCGCTAACACGTTCTTGAACACGTTCAAAGGGGTCGTTGTCCCGCCGCAGATCGGACAATCCGAAACGCAGACGCAAGGGTACTGGGTGGTGAACACGAGCGCGCTCGTGCACCTCGGACCCAAGCGCGACCTCACGCTCGGCGTGCAAGTCTTCAACCTCTTCAACCAAACGCACGATCCGACGGGAGAGTGTACGGCAACGCAGCTCGCCAACACGCCTCAGTTGAACACGGGCTGCGGACCGTTCTGGCCGAATTCGCCGTCGCTGACGCCGACGTCGGTCACGGGTGGTTCGTACAGGACATACCAAGACTACTCGCAGACGGCTCCGCAGTTCGAGCTGTTCTTGGTGAAACGAATCCCGTAAGAGCCTAAACAGCTCATCTCGGGGGCGATGTGAAAGCATCGCCCCTTTCTCTTGTCGAAACAGCGAGAATGCCGGTCGTGTTTCCGCTTCTACTCAGCGCGCTGCTCGCGACTCCCACGCCGTCTCCGCAGCCTACGGGCCTGATCTACTTCGGAAATCCCGCCGCCAAGCTCACGGTCGTCGCACGGCCGCTTGGTTTCGATCCCGACGGAAACGCGCGCTGGCTGCTCGTGGCGCATTTCTTGGATGCGCAGGGCAAACCGACGCGCATCATGGCCAATAGCGATCTCGATTGGCTTTCACGCGACGGCTACGTGCAGTGGCAAACTCGGCTGCGTTTTGGACAGCCCGCCGCGATTCTCAAGACTCACCACGACGGGCAGCTCAGCATGGTCGTGCGATCGAATATTCCCAAACTCGGAAGCATAACGGTAACGACAGATACGCGTACGTGGCACGGACCACGCGTCGTCGCGCAAGCGCTCGGCCCGCACCTCATTCAAATCGGATGGTTTCCGCAAGAGAACGTGTTGGCGCGTGTCGTCCGCATCGACAGTTTGGGACGGCGCGCCACCATGTTGGTGATTGCGGGCCCGAGCTATACCTATCGCGACACATCCGTCACGCCGGGCGCACACTATCGCTACATCGTGTACCGCAGCGATCGCGCGCCGGTCAAGACGGGTCCCGTTGCGGCACTGCCGGCGCCGCCGTACACGTCGCTGCCGGCAGTGTCCGGGAAAGCGATGTGGCTGTACTTTACGGTGAACCCGATCGACCCGCTGTACTACAAGCGACTCGATCCGCAGGCGATGGTCGACCAAGCCGTGCGCGCGGGACTGCACTACGTCGAATTGCGCACTGCCTACGGCGCGTACTGGGAGATCACGCCCGAAGCGAAACCGACGATCGACGCGATGGTGGACGGTTTGGCCGCGCACGGCATCGGGACGATCGGCTGGACCGTTCCGCGCGACACGACGTTTGAAGATTTGCAGGCAAGCGTGCGAACCGCTTATTATAGAACTGCGAAGGGCACGCGTTTCACCGGGCTGGCCATCGATCTCGAGCGTGGCGCTGAATTCATGGGCGGCGATCCGCAAAGATTGAACGCGCTGTGGCGGTACATGCAGCATCTGCGCGAAGCGCTCGGGCCGAAGTACCTGCTCGTTTCAACAGTCGAGGATCCGTATCTCGAGCACTTGGATAATTCAAAATATCCGTACCGGCAAATCGCGAACTTTAGCGACGTGCTTCAGCCGATGGCATACTGGCGGATGATGCGGCGCACGCCTACCACCCCGGCTCAAGTCAAAGTGCTCTTGCAGGCTTCGTACGATAAGGTGTTGGCAATGAGCGGACGCAGGTTACCGGTCAGCATGGGCGGCCAAACGACGGCGGAAGGCCGCAATGGCTATCCGCCCGCCGAGGAAATCACGGCTTCGCTTGACGTGAGCAAACGGGCCGGCGCAATCGGAGAATGTTTTTTCGATTGGAGCGGCACGCAGCCGTTTGCGTGGGACGCGCTCGCGGCATACCGCTGGTAAAAGGTGCTTCAATTCGTCCTTAAGCGGTTGCTGCTGGCGGTTCCGACGCTGCTCGGCGTCACGATCTTAACATTTGTTTTGCTCCACCTTGCGCCCGGAAATCTGGCGCAAACGCTGGCCGGTGAAAACGCGTCGCGCGCGCAGGTCGCGCGGATCACACACGAATTGGGCTTGGACCGGCCGATCTACGAGCAATACGGAATCTGGCTCGGCAAGCTCGTGCACGGCGATCTTGGATTTTCATATCGCCGGCAGGCTCCGGTCATCTCGCTCATCGCCGAACGGATCGGCCGCACGCTGCTCTTGATGGGCAGCGCTTTGTTATTGTCGATCGCCGTTGCCGTACCGCTGGGCGTCTATCAAGCCGTTCGACGAAATACATTGTTCGATCGCGCGGCAAGCGCGCTCGTTTTCGTTGCGTGGTCTATGCCGACGTTTTGGTTCGGCACGATTTTGATAGCGATCTTCGCCGTCAATCTCCGATGGTCGCCCGTCGGGGGAATGCAGACGATCGACACGATTTCGTTTGATTGGCCTTCACGCCTGGCACATCTGATCTTGCCCGCGATAACGCTTGCGATCGTGTCGCTGGCGGGCTGGAGCCGGTATATACGCGGCAGCATGGTGGAGCAGTTACAAGAAGACTATACGCGTACCGCAACGGCGAAGGGTTTGCCCGCGACGGCCGTGCTGTTCCGCCACACGCTGCGGAACGCGCTGATTCCCTTCATCACGCTGCTCGGCGGAACGATTCCCGCACTCTTCGGCGGCGCCGTGATCACCGAACAGATCTTCGCCTATCCCGGCATGGGCCAACTCTTCTGGCAATCGGCAACCGACCGCGACTACTTCACGCTGCTTGGCATGACGGTAATCACGGCGGTGCTGGTGATTCTGGGAAATCTCTTGGCCGACGTGCTCTACGGCGTCGTCGATCCTCGGGTGCGCTATGATTGAGGGAAGGCGCACGCGCGTCGAACCGATTGCGGCCGCGGGCATTCTTTGGATCGCGCTGGCCTTGCTGGCGTGCTGGCTCGCGCCGCTCTTGTTCCATATAGATGCATACGCGACCGACGTCGCGCACGCGTACGCGCAGCCGGGCGGCGCACACTGGTTGGGAACGGACGGGTTGGGGCGCGACGAACTAGCGCGTCTTTTGATCGGCGGACGGATCACGCTTTCGGTAGGGATCGTAGCGGCGCTGGTCGCCATGCTGATTGGAACGATCTACGGCGCGCTCTCCGGCTATTACGGCGGCTGGTTCGATTCGATCCTGATGCGCGTCGTCGACGTGTTCTTGAGCGTGCCGACGCTTTTTCTCTTGCTGTTCTTGGCCGCGCTCTTTAACGGGAGCGTTCTCACGCTTATGCTGGTCATCGGGTTTACGGCGTGGCTCGGACCATCCCGTTTGGTCCGCGGGGAAGTGCTGACGTTGAAAGAGCGGCTGTACGTCGAAGCCGCGCGCGCCGCGGGCGCCGGGGATTGGCGCATCATTTTCCGTCACGTGGTGCCCAACGCGATGGGCACGATCATTACGACCACAACGTTCATGGTCGCGAGCGCGATGCTCGCCGAAACCGCGCTATCCTATTTGGGCATCGGTATTCGTTTGCCGATGCCGTCGTGGGGCAATCTGCTCTCCGGCGCGCAAAGCGACATCTTCGCGCGCGCGTATTGGCTGATTCTGCCGCCCGGTTTTGCGATTCTAATCACCGTCTGCGCGTTCAATTTTGTCGGCGATTGGCTGAGGGAGAAACAAACGTGAAGTTTGTGCTCGCTGCGCTCGCGGCGGTCCTTTTCACGAGTTGCGGGGCACGGACGGCAGAGACGCGCCAGCCGAATATGATCGTGACGGCGTGGATCGCCGGACCCGACTCTTTCAATCCGCTGACGGCCGTCGGATCGGCGGCGCGCATGGCCAACGATCTGATCTACTCGCCGCTGGTTGACATCGGTCCCGACTTGCTCCCGCGTCCACAAACCAGCCTGGCATATCGCATCGCCATAACCGACGGCGGAAAGCGGTATGTCCTGCATCTGCGGCGCGGCGCGCTCTGGTCCGACGGTGTGCCGCTGACGTCGAGCGATGTCGTATTCTCGCTGCTGCTGGGCGACAATCCAAATCTTTTGAACGGCTACTCGTCCGATTTTAAACTGATGACTGGGGCGCGCCCGCTCGATCCTTACACCGTTGAAATCACGCTATCGTCTCCGTCACCGCCGTTCTTGGAGAACGCTCTGGGTGAGACCCTGCCGCTGCCGGAGCATATTTTGCACCGCTATCCGCCCGGCTCGGAAGCGGAAGCGAAGTTCGTCAACGCCGATGCTGATTTCGCGCAGAATCCGATTACCAGCGGACCGTGGCGAATCGCACGGTACGTTCGCGATTCCTATTTAATCCTCGGACCGAATCCGCGCTACTGGGGACCCAAGCCCAAACTCGATGCGGTGGCCTTTCGTGTCTATCCGCAACAGGACTCGCTCTATGCCGCGGTCGACGCCGGCGAAGTCGACGTCACCGATATTGCGCCCAACCTCTGGCGAATCCACAACCGCTTGCGCGGAGACCATAAGTTCATTACGTGGCCGTGGAACGTCACGTTCCTGCTGCTGCCGAACTACCACGATCCGACCATTCCGTGGGCGCGCGATCCGCGCGTAAAGCAGGCGATGATGTTCGCGATCGATCGCGACTTCATCAAGGCCGGGCTCATGAGCGGCCAAGCCGACATCCTCAACGGACCGATTCCGAGCTTCTCGCCGTACTACGATTCGCGCGTGCAAACATACAGCTACGATCCCGCGCGCGCACGAGCGATACTGGATGCCGCCGGCTGGAAACTGCAAGGCAATGTACGCGTGAAAGGCGGGCGCGAGCTTCGCTTTACGCTAAAAACGGGCGGCGCAACCGACGCGGTAGCCAGCAATATCGCTGAGCTGATACAAGCGAATCTGCGCGCGGTCGGCATTGACTGCACGCTGGAAAATGAAGAGTTGCAGACGTTTTTCGAAGATCTGCACAACAGCCGCTTCCAAGTAGCGCTGCGCGGCATCATTCTGCCGGCGTATCCCGACGATTACCGATCGTACGACTCCAAGCAAACGCGCGCGGCCGGCGGGTACAACATCGGATTCTACGATAACCCCCAAATCGATAGCGCCATCGAAGCCGCGCGCTCCGCGCCCTCGCCGGCGGTCGCGCGGCGCGAACTCGACCGCTATCAAGAATTGGCCGCCGTGGATTTGCCGGTGATGTACCTCTATTCCATCCGCCTGGGCGCGGTGGTGCCGTCGAACCTGGCGGGGTTCGATCTCGACCCTTTGGCGCCCGCCGCGCTTCCCATGGGCTTGCAGTTCTGGCACCGCATGAATCCGTCGGCGGCCGGAAAACGTTCTAGAGAGTGATGAGCACGGCAACAGCGACTTTCGCGGCGGGCTGTTTTTGGGGAGTCGAAGCGGCTTTCCGGCAGATTCCCGGCGTCCTGGAAGTGACGAGCGGTTACACCGGCGGCCATGCGGCTAACCCGACGTATCGTGACGTCTGCACGGGCCGTACCGGCCACGCCGAAGCCGTGCAAATCACGTACGACCCGCAACAGGTTTCGTACGAACGTCTGCTCGATGCGTTTTGGAAGATCCACGATCCGACGACGCCCAACCGGCAAGGCCCCGACGTCGGCACGCAGTACCGGTCGGCGATACTCACGCAGGACGCCGGACAACAGCGTTTGGCCGAAGAGTCTCGGGCGAACGAGCAACGCAATCGGAAAGCGCCGATCGTTACCGAGATTACCGCTGCGAGTGAATTTTATCCGGCCGAAGAGTACCATCAGCGTTATTTCGAAAAGAACGGAGCCGCATGCCACATATCACTGTGACGAGAGCCGCGTTCGCGGCAAGCCTCGCGTCGGCAATCGGCGCGTTCGCGTTCATGCGCGGCGCACGCGCGAGCGAGAACTTCGCCGTCTCGCATACCGACGACCAATGGCGGCATTTGCTGGGGCCGGCGCGTTACCAAATTCTGCGCGAGAACGGCACCGAACCCCCGGGCAGCAGTCTGCTATTGAACGAACATCGCGCGGGGCTGTATTATTGCGCGGGCTGCGAGCTCGCGGCGTTCTCCTCGAAAACGAAGTACGATGCGGGCGAAGGCTGGCCGAGTTTTTACAACGTACTGCCCGACGCGATTCGCACGCGCGCAGATTACGAGCTCATCGAACCGCGCACCGAAGCGCACTGCCGCCGCTGCGGTTCACATCTGGGACACATTTTTGACGACGGACCGCCGCCGACGGGCAAACGGTACTGCATCGACGGGCTGGCGCTAAAATTCGTTCCGGGGAAAACCGCTTAGAGCGACCCCTTATTGGCGCGCGCCATGACGTCATTGAGCGTGAGGATCTCGATTTTTTCAGACTCGCGAATGTACGAGCGAAACTCTTCCGAGAGATAGAACTCAACGAGCCCGGAGGTAAATCCGCTGCCGCCGATCACGATATACGCTTTGTCGTAGGTCGGATTCTCGCGCAGCGCGTGCAGAAGTTTGATCACTTCGAAAGGGACTTTTTCTTCCGCGCTCCCGGCGGTTTGCTGCCATTTTAGGGAAACCAGAAAACGCGTGCCGTTGGGGCGCATCCCCACCAAGTCGGCGCGATGTTTTCCGCCGCCGGGCTTGCTTCCAACGATGACCTGTTTTTCTACGGCGTAACTGTTGTTGAGCAGCACGGCTTCAACGCCCGCCTCGAGCGTGGACCCGGTCTTCGTGCCGATACTGCCCGGAAAGAGCACTACACGTTCCGCATGGCCAGCATCTCGCGCGCGTCGTCGCGATTGCCGTCGCAACTGATCCGCCGCGGCGCATCGAGAATTTCCACTGCGAATCCAAGTTCTCTATAAAGCCGTAAAATGCGCTTGGTTGCCTGGTTTGACGCGACGACCGGGCCAGGGTGCGCGGCGAGGCGCTTTGCGAGGCGCCGCTGATCCGCCCACGTGAAGCCGCCCGCCGAATACGACGTGAACTCAACATCGTAGGGCGGGTCGGCGTAGATGAAATCGTCGTCGCGGATGTCGAGCGCTTCGAAATCACCTTGGACGATTTCATAACGTGACAGCGTCGCGCGATACGGTGAAAAGTCCTTCGTGCATTCGATGTGCTTGTAGCGTCCGAAAGGGACGTTGAAAAAACCGCGCGCATTGAATCGGCATAGTCCATTGTAACCGGTGCGGTTCAGGTAGTAAAACAGCGCTGCGGCCTCCGCGGTCTCGCCCTCACCGTTGCGAATCAACTCGTTGAAACGCGCGCGGTTGCGAGCGTATACGGCGCGGTCGTTCTTCAGCGAGACGCCCGCCGCTCGCAAATCCAAGCCGCGCTGCAGCCAGCGGTAAAATGAGATCAAGTGCGGGTTGACGTCGTTTACAAGCGCGCACCGCGGAAGCAAACCCAGCGTGACGGCCATTCCGCCCGCGAAGGGTTCGACCAGGCGGCGGTCGCGATTGGCGGCCCATAGTTCCAGCAAATGCGGAACGAGCCAACGTTTACCGCCGGCCCATTTCAACGGCGGGGAAAGCGCCCCGGAGGCAACTTCCTCGACTGCGACGGCCATGCGGCCATTATTGCGGGGCAGGGTGCCAGCTGCCTGTCACTCTCGGAGCGGCTTGCCCAAACTTTGTAACGCGCAGGGGCGTTGGTCGCAAGGGAGAATCAAATTCGGCCGCGCCGACGTAGCTCAGTTGGTAGAGTCCATCTTTCGTAAAGATGATGTCGTCGGTTCGAGTCCGACCGTCGGCTCCATAACAAAAAAACGCAGTACATTCGTGTGCTGCGTTTTCCAATGCCATGCGTATGGCACACATAAAGTCTAAGATCGCGTCATGTCAAACAAATCGTGCAAAAGAATAAGTTGCCATAACCCTGTTAACAATAGGAACGCGGAGTATTATTGCTGTCAGCAATGCCAGTTCGATCATCAGTACGAGGAGTACATTCGCAAGTGGCAATCCGGCGAAATCGAAGGAACAACACCCTCGCGTGATGGGCCGTCAATGAAGATTCGGCGCTATTTGTTGGAGTCAACAGGCTACAAATGCAGCATCTGCGGATGGGGCGAACGAAATTCGCGAACAGGCCGGGTTCCGCTGCACGTGGGTCACATCGACGGTAACGCGCGGAATAATCGCCCGGGGAATCTGCGTCTTCTCTGCCCGAATCATCATTCGTTAACCGAAACCTTTGGCAACGCGAACAAAGGGAACGGCCGCGCCCTAAGGCGCGCGCGGTACATCAAAGGGATCAGCGGAATCGATTTCTCCCCGTTGATATTGCCGAAACGCGCTTACGGTTTAGGGCTGGTAGCGAAAACGCTGAACGTAAGAAGCCGTCGTAGGCGCGCTACTACTCGCGCGCACGCCCCAGACGGCCCAAATGTCGCCCGTCTTCGGATCGATCGCAACCGTATGCAGTCCCGGCGAAACGTCGAGCGTTCCTACGATCTGTGCGGGACCGTTCGGGTTGATCTTCAGTAGTGTGATGCCGCTCCCGGCGCACGCCATCAGCTGACGCGAAACGTCGAGGTCGCATTGATCGACACGCGCAGGGTAATCGATCGTCCATAAGAGTTTTCCGCCGCTCGTGTAGCCCGACATCTTGTTGGTGCCTGCCACTAACAGCAGATCGAATGGCGCATCGTACTGCAGCGGATGATTGTTTTTAATCTCAGGTGTGGGAATCGTGCGCGTAACCTTCATGGTCTGCGCGTCGATGACCGCAATCTCGCTGTCGGTCGCGATATTTTGGTAAATCTCATGCGTCGTAGGATTGATCGCCAGATACTCCGGCTTGTGCCCGGGAAGCGCGATCGTGCCGAGCTGCTTGAAAGTCTTCGAGTCGATCACGAAAATCCGCGTGCCGTTGTCTTCGTCGCCGTAGATCCGGCCGAGTTGCGGGTCATAGGCGATTGCGTCGACGACTCCATCGACCGCCACGCGCTGCGCTTCTTTCAACGTAACCGGATCGACCTCGGATAGAGCTTTCGCGTCGCCGTCGCCCACATAGACGTGACCCGAGCTAACGTTCGGCGCCGAGCCCGCCGAGCCGCCGAGCTGCACCGTGCCGACGACCACGCCTTTGTCAACATCGACGATCACAAGCATCGCGCCGTGCGCCGCGTAGAGTCGACGATGTACGGCATCGATCGTTACGTAATCGAAACCGCCGGGCGGCATAACGGCTACGGGCGGGGCAGCAGCAACGATGGGCATAGTCGTCTCCTTTGCAAAGGCTCTCCATCGTTGTATTTCGAATGGTTCAAGCCCTTCATGTGATAGTGCGGCGTAAAGTGCTCAAATGGGTTTCATTGTTCTCGACGGCGCTGTTACTTATGGTTCCGTCGATTCAGACACGCTCGGCGACGTTCGACGTGAAGCCCAGCAGCATCACGATCGAACCGGATCGTCCAATCGCGCAAGTCGCATTTTCGAGCCTGAATGCGCGCGCAGTGGTTTTTGACGCCAGTGTGGAGCGCTGGGCCCAAACGCAGGGTCAAGACGTTTTTTCTCCAGCAGACGACTTGATCGTCCTTCCGCCCGTCTTTTCGATCCAACCGTACGGCACAACACTCTTGCGCGTTGCGCGCCGGCAGCACGCTCGCAGGCCTACAGAGCTATCGAGCAAAGGTCATTTTATTGGAGGATCGCGCCCATGAACTTAACGCGCTGCGCCCTGGTGATTGCTTTCGCCGCCTGCTCATCGGCGGCACTCGCGGCATCGAACACACACGTGCTGACCATAACCGTTCTTCACGACGGAAAGCCTGTCTATAACGCCGCCGTGAAAGTCGCCGACATGGAAACGCCGCCCGAAACCTACATCGGCTTCACGAAAACAGATGGTACGATGAAGTTTTCGATCTGGCCAAACGCAACCGGCGAAATCTGCGTGCACGCGCAGACGCGAAAGGCGCCTTGGATGCAAAGCGAACGCGAATGCATCCGCCATCCTTATCCGTCTGCTGTTCGATTAACATTGTAACCGGCTAGGGGTCGTTGTCGTGAAACGTCCCGCGCTTGGCGCCGGCGTCCAATTCTAAATCGTCCAAAAAATAATACACGATCTTGCGATCGTCGAAGCCCACCTTTGCGAGTTCGCGGCCGTTCAGCGTCACTACCTCGTGAATGTGCCCGGTCTTGCCGGCATATGCGTAGTTGACCGCCGTGTAATCGGCATCGTCGGGCTTCGGATGCGGAACGGCCTTCACGCCTCGCAGCGGGGTGTTGTGACGGTGCATCAGAACCTCGTTTTCTATGGAACAAGCCACAGTCATTGAGTACAAGGGGAAACGGCCGAAGGTCCATCCTTCCGCATTCGTGGCGCCGACCGCGGTGCTGATCGGGGACGTCGAAGTCGGCCCGGAATCGAGCATTTGGTTCGGTGCGGTCTTGCGCGGCGATAACGGTCCCATCCGCATCGGAGCGCGCACGTCGATTCAAGACAACTGCGTGATCCACGTCAGCGAAGGCGGCCGCACGCAAATAGACGACGACGTTACGGTCGGGCATGCGGCGGTGATGGAGGATTGTCACATAAAATCGCGCGCTTTAATTGGAAGCAATGCGGTCGTCCTTACGGCAGCGACGATCGGCGAACGCTCGCTCGTTGCCGCGGGCAGCGTCGTCGGCGAGCGCTCGGACGTTCCCGACGGCGTGATGGTTGCCGGCTCTCCGGCCAAAGTCAAGAAGCAACTGGACGGCGAGTCGGCCAAGTGGATTGAAATCAGTGCTGAGGAGTATGTAAAGCTTTCGCGCTCCTACCTCGCGCAGGGCATAGGCAAGACCTAGCAACCAGCGCTCGCCACTTAGCCTTAGGTTCGCATGGGTACCGTCCTTATAACGGATGATAAAGGAGCCCCATGGCCGACAATCTCCAGCACAAGCACGACAGCATCTCAAAGCGACTCGCACGCCTTATCGTCACGCGCAGCCCGTCGAACCGCGGCGAGATCCCCGAAGATAATCTCGCCGAACGCGATGTCGACGATCGCAAGAGCGGCCAAGCTCCCGTAGAGCAAGGCGACACGGGAGAAGTCGACCAGGAGGGCTAGGCAGGCGGCTCACCGGCGAGCGCACTAGGCGAACGGCCGCGAGCCCCCGAAGATTTCAGCCGTGCAAATCAACGATTTGACGATCCGCGCCGCGACGGTGAACGGTTCGGGAAGTCAATCCGCGAATTTGGTTTTGGCCAACGCGATCTTCCGGCTCGGCATTCCCGTCGCACCAAAAAACGTGTTCCCGTCGAACATCGAGGGATTGCCGACGTGGTTCGACGTGCGCGTTTCGCCGCAAGGTTACCAATGCCGCAGCAGCAACATCGATATTCTCGTCGCGCTCAACCCGGCGACGTGGCATGCCGACGTCCGCGACGTAAAGCCCGGCGGTGCGATTCTCTATGAAGATACCTATGCCGTCACCGGCGCCACCAAGCGCGACGACGTCTCGTATTATCCCGTTCCGTTCGCCAAACTCGCGAAAGAGAACGTCACCGACGCCGCGCTGCGCAAATACCTGACGAACATGATTTACGTCGGCGCGCTGGCGCATTTGCTCGGAATAGGCGAAGATGCAATCGAAGCGGCGCTGCGCGCGCAGTTCCGCCGCAAGCTCAAGGCAGTCGACACGAACATGGATGCCGTGCGCTTAGGCATGAATTACGCGCGCGAGAACCTGACGAAAACCGATCCATACAGGCTCGAGCCGATGCCCGGAAACAACGATGGCCTAATTCTCATGGAGGGCAATTCGGCGGCCGCACTCGGTTGTGTAATGGCGGGCTGCACGGTGGCGGCCTGGTATCCGATCACGCCTTCGTCGTCGCTCTGCGAATCGTTCATTCAATATTGCGATCGCTATCGCGTCGATGCTGAAACCGGCGAACGCAAAGTGGCCGTCGTGCAGGCCGAAGACGAGCTGGCAGCGATCGGCATGGTTTTCGGTGCGACCTGGGCCGGCGCACGGGCGATGACGTCCACCTCGGGACCCGGCCTCTCCCTGATGGCGGAATTTGCCGGGCTTGGCTACTACGCCGAGCTGCCCGGCGTGATTTTTGATATTCAGCGCGCAGGCCCGTCGACGGGCTTGCCGACGCGCACCATGCAGGGCGACGTTGCGTTTGCATACACGCTTTCGCACGGCGACACGAAGCATATCGTGCTGTTCCCTGCGACGGCGATTGAGGCATACGAATTCGCGAGCCAGGCATTCGATCTGGCGGATCGCTTTCAGACGCCGGTCTTCGTGCTGAGCGATCTCGATCTCGGGATGAATCTGTGGATGACCAAACCGCTGCCTTATCCCGAACGCGGTTTCGACCGCGGCAAAGTGTTGAGCGCGGCCGAATTGGACGCCGCCGGCTCGTGGGGACGTTATCGCGACGTTGATTCCGACGGCATTCCCTATCGCACGCTTCCCGGAACCGAGCACGCCAACGCGGGATATTTCACACGCGGATCCGGCCACGACGAAAAAGCGCTTTATTCCGAAGACCCCAACGTCTATCGCAACAATCTGGACCGCTTGTCGCGCAAGTTCGACACGGCGCGATCCGCGGTGCCTAAACCGCTCACCGAAGAGAGCGGCAACCCGTGCGGTTTAATCGCATACGGCACGACACATCATGCGATCGTGGAAGCGCGTGAGCAGCTGCGCGAAGCCGGAATCGAAACGGATTACTTGCGCGTGCGGGCGCTACCGCTAACTTCCGATATCCTCGCATTCATCGAACGGCACGAACGCGTCTACGTCGTCGAGCAAAATCGCGACGGACAATTTTACGGTATTATGCGCACCGAGTTGCCCGCGCATGCGATCGAACGCTTGCGCTCGGTCCGGCACTATAACGGCGTGCCGATCGACGCATCGGCGATTTTCGATCCCTTACTGCAAGCCGAACAAACGGAGCTCGTACCAGCATGACCAGCGGCGCACCTCCGGCCAACGTTAACGCGCTCGGCCTCTCGCGCGACATCTACAAAGGATTACCGAGCACGCTCTGCGCGGGCTGCGGCCACAACTCGATCACCAACCATCTCATCAAGGCTCTGTACGAGTACGGCGTGGCGCCGCACAAACTCGCCAAGATGAGCGGCATCGGATGCTCGTCCAAGACGCCCGCATATTTCGTCGAACGGGCGCACGGTTTCAACGGCGTGCACGGGCGGATGCCGTCGCTGGCGACCGGCGCAAAGATCGCGAACCGCGAGCTCATGGTGCTCGGCATCAGCGGCGACGGCGACACGGCCAGCATCGGCCTCGGTCAGTACTGCCACATGATTCGCCGCAACGTGGACTGCACGTACATCATCGAAGATAACGGCTGTTACGGCTTGACCAAAGGGCAATTTTCCGCGACCGCCGACCGCGGCTCGATCCTGAAGAAAGGCCAAGTCAACGAACTCGAAACGATCGACGTCTGCGGCTTGGCGATCGAGCTGGGCGCAACTTTCGTTGCGCGTTCTTTTTCCGGCGACGGCAAACAACTGATTCCGCTGCTGCAAGCGGCGTTCTCGCACCGCGGCACCGCGGTGCTCGACGTCATCAGCCCGTGCGTCACGTTCAACGATCACGAGGGCTCGACGAAGAGCTACGCCTACGTCAAAGAGCATCATGCGATTTTGCACACGCCCGATTACATCGTGGGCGGCCGCGAAATCGTCGTTGACTACGAGCCGGGAACCGTCAAGGAAGTGCAATTCGACGATGGGTCGCGCATCTTGCTGCGCAAACTCGACGTCGAATACGATCCGGCCAATCGCGTGGGCGCGCTAACCGTCCTGAACGAAGCACGCGAGCGCAGCGAACTCGTTACCGGCTTACTGTATATTGACGTCCAGGCGCGCGACCTCAGCGAACGCGAGAAGCTTCCACAAAAACCGCTGGCCCAGATGAACGAAGCCGACCTCCGCATATCGCGCGAGGAGTGGTCGCAGTTGATGGAGTCTTTCGGCTAAGCCGCTGGGAAGTGCGACTCATCGCCGTACGGTAAGAACAGCGTGTATTCGCGCTGGAAGCGTAACTTCACGGTGCCGGTCGGCCCGTTGCGGTGTTTGGCGATGATGAACTCGGTGAGATCCGGTTCGGCCGCTTCTTCTTTGTAATAGCCTTCGCGGTATAAAAAAGCAACGACGTCTGATTCTTGCTCCAACGATCCTGAGTCGCGCAAGTCCGCCAGCATCGGGCGTTTCTCCGCGCGCGTTTCTACCGCGCGATTCAGCTGCGCGAGCGCAATGATCGGCACGCTCAAGTCTTTCGCGGTCGTCTTGAGCGTGCGGCAAATGTCCGAAAGTTCTTCGTTGCGGTTGGAGTTGCGGCTCAGAACGTTCGGGCGAAGCAGCTGCAGATAGTCGACGAAAACCGCCGAGAGTCCGGCGCCTGATTTCAACCGTCTGCACCGGCTGCGAATCTCCGCGATGGAGAGCGCGCCCGAGTCGTCGAGGTAGATTGGTAATTCGTTTAGCACGCCCATCGCATCGGAGATTTTCTCCCAATGATGCGGTTTGATGTTGCCGCGGCGCATGTCGTGCATGCTGATGTGCGCTTCGGCGCAGATCAGGCGCTGCACGATTTCATCGTTGGACATTTCCAGGGAGAAGAACGCGACCGGTTCGGTCTCTTCGCGCGCGGCCGCAACCGCCATGTTGAGCGCGAACGAGGTTTTGCCCATGCCCGGGCGCCCCGCGAGGATGATAAAATTGCCCGGCTGGAAACCGGTCGTCATTTCGTCGACGTCCCGGAAGCCCGAAGTCAGCCCCGTCCGGTCCCCGCGGCTATGAAACAGCTTGTCGATGTTCTCAAAAGCCGGTTTCAGCAGCCGGCTGACCGGCACGAACTCGCGATGCAGCTGGCGGCGGCCGATTTCAAAGACCATCTGCTCGCTGCGGTCGAGTGCGCCTTCGACGTCTTCTTCGTTTTCGTAGCCGTACTGCGTGATCTGCGTGCCGGCGTGAATCAGTCCGCGCAAGACGGCTTTCTCGCGCACGATCTTTGCATAATATGCCGCGGACGCTGCGGTCTGCACCGTGTCCATCAGCGAAGATAGATATGAAATGCCGCCGACTTTCTCGAGTTGATCGCGCCGCTTGAGCTCTTCGCCGATCGTAATTTTGTCCAGCGGCTCACCGCGATCGTACAGATGCGTGAGCGCGGTGTAGATCGTTTCGTGAACGTGCGCGTAGAAATCTTCGGGACGAACGATCTCGCCAACGCTGCCCATGATCTCGCGATCGACCAGAATCGAACCCAGCAGCGCCATCTCCGCTTCGAGATTTTGCGGAGGAATGCGATCGATGGCGGGCAGATTCGTAACGGTCATGAGCGCGCTTGGATACTGCGCCGCCCCACGAGCGCCTGCCTTGTGGATTTCTTGTGGAGAGCCAAAGCTCTGAAAGCCTGCTCCACCGAGGCGATTGGAATGACTTCGATTTCCGCCAGGGTGCGATCAATCTCACGCACGTTTTCCTTGGGAACGAGAATAGCGCGCATGCCCGCCTGGCGCGCTGCGTACAATTTCTCGACGATTCCGCCGACCGGACGAACCTTGCCTTGAATCGAGAGTTCGCCCGTCATCGCGACGTCTTGCGGAACCGGCGTCTTGCTTAACGCTGAGTAAAGCGCGAGAAAAATTGCCAGGCCCGCCGATGGGCCGTCGATATTGCCGCCGCCGATCACGTTGATGTGCAGATCGTAATTGGCCGTATCCAGCCCGGTGACGGCGCGCAACACCGCGGCGGCGTTAAAAACGCTGTCCTTGGCCATTTTGCCGGCCGCATCGTTGAAGCGCACGGATCCCTTGCCCGGAGCACCGGTGTTGAATGCGACCGCCTCGATCTCGATGATGCTCCCCAGATAGTGCAGCACGCCCAGGCCGAACGTTTTTCCGATTTCACGCGCCGCCCGGCCGCGCACCGGCGTGTGCGGCACGAGCCGCCCGGCCTGAACGACGTTGCGCACGTGTTCCTCGGCGATCAGCACGTTCTCGGCCTTGCGGGGCTTCGCGGATTTGCCGGGACTTTTGGCTCTATAGAGCGCTTCGCCGTAGGCGTCGGCCACGATCTGCACTGCCTGGCGTCCTTCAATAGTGTAGGAGGCAATCAACCGGGGCACGCGCCGCTCGGCCTTTGCCCCCAGCCGCTTTATCGCCGCGCCGACGATCGCAACGATCTGCGACTGCGTGAGCGGTTCGAAATAGACGGCGGCAGCGCGCGAACGAATCGCGGGATCGATGTCTTCTGGCTCCCGCGTCGTCGCCCCGATCAGAATGAAATCCGCCGGCGCGCCCTCGCGAAACAGCCACTTAATGTATTCGGGAACGTTCGCGGCGCTTTCATCATAATAGGATGATTCGAACGTAACGCGCTTGTCTTCCAACACTTTGAGCAGCTTCGTTTGAAGCAGCGCGTCCATCTCGCCGATCTCGTCGATGAACAGCACGCCGCCGTGCGCCCTTGTCACCATCCCGAGTTTAGGCTCGGGAATGCCGCTGTCGGCGAACTCGCGGCGGCTGCCCTGGTAGATCGGATCGTGGACGCTGCCCAAGAGCGGGTTGGTCGTTTCGCGCGGATCCCACCGCAGCGTCGTGCCGCTGGCTTCGATGAAAGGCGCGTCTTTTGCGAATGGCGTGAAGGCGCGGGTTTTCGCAACCTCGAGCGCCAGGCGCGCGACCGTCGTCTTTCCGACTCCAGGCGGACCATAGAGGATGACGTGCTGCGGATACGGCGAGGAAATTTTAGTAAGCAGCGAACGAATCGCGGCGTCTTGGCCGACGATCTCCTTGAGCGATTGCGGCCGCATCAGTTGCAAGGCCGAAGCGGCTAGGCCGCGCCCTTCGAGCTGCTGGAGTTCTTCGAGCTTCTTCTGCGTCGCGGGGGTTTCGGGCCCCGAATCTTCGCGCAGCGCCTCGAGCTTCAAATCTTTGAGATAATCCTGGTGGCGCTCGATCATTTTGGTGTTAATCTTGCGCTCGATCGAATCTTCGACGTTCTTTTGCGCGATCAGATCGGCGAGCTGCTCCTCGATTTCACCCAACACTCGGCGGAAGCTGGCGCGCCCGGTGACGCGTTCGAGCGTCGGATCCTCAAAAACCAAGCGTTGCAGCGCGCAAATCCGATCCGGGAGCGCGCCCGAGCGCATCATCTTCAAGGCGTTCATTTTGCCCGCGCGCAGAACCAGCTTGTCCGACCCAATCGTGTTGGCGAGCACGTCGTAGAGCGCCGAAACATAGCGTCCCATCTCGTCTTCGCTGCCGAATTTACGGCGGAAGCGGACGGCATACGGATTCTCGTTCACGCCCGCTCCGCGACGACGTCCACGGCCGCTTTTGCAACGACGCTCCTTCCGAGTCGAATCTCGATCGGATAGGTGCCCACTGCTTTGATGGCCGTCTTCATCTCTATCTTATGTTTATCGACCGGTACGGAAAACGTTTGCGCGAAAGCGCGGGCGACGTCGGCGCTGGTCACGGCGCCGAAGAGCCGGCCGCTCTCGCCGGCCTTGGCCACAACCACGACCGGCTTGCTTTCCAACAGCGCCGCCAGCTCGCGGGTTTCGGCCAGCGATTCGGCTTCGCGTTTGTCATGGGCTTTCTTCTGCTCGCCGAGCACCGTCAGCGCGCCCTTGCTGGCTTCGGTAGCGAGTTTACGCGGCAGCAAAAAGTTGCGCGCGTAGCCCTCGGCCACGTCGACGACCTGACCTTTTTTGCCGAGCGGTTTTACATCGCTCAACAAGATGAGGCGCATGGAGCTACTCGGTAACGAACGGTAAGAAGGCGATAATGCGCGCGCGCTTGACGGCAACCGTGAGCAGGCGCTGATGTTTTGCGCAGTTTCCGGATATGCGGCGCGGCAAAATCTTGCCGCGTTCCGAAACGTACTTTTTCAAACGCACGACGTCTTTATAGTTGATGTCGATGGTGCGCTCGATGCAGAAATTGCACGGCTTCTTTTTTACGCGGCGATCTTTGACGACGCGCTTGGTCTTGGTCTTGGTCTTGGGAGGCATCAAGTTTCCTTTACACTAGGTGGTTGCGCCCTTCGTCCTTCGACAAACTCAGGATGACAAGAAGGGCCTAGCGAAGTGACGGCGGCAAACCCGCGCCACTGCCTTAAGTTATATCCGGCGGGGTTCTCCCGCGCGGTAGCGATAAACGATCCGCCCCTTGGTGAGGTCGTAGGGCGAAATCTCCAGTTCGACCCGGTCCCCCGGCAGAATCCTGATGCGGTGGCGCCTCAGCCGGCCGGCTATGTGGGCGAGCACCGTATGCGAGTTTTCCAGCTCGACGGAGAAGCTGGCGCTGGGGAAAACCTGCACGATCGTCCCGAAAACCTCTAGGGGTGCCTCTTTAGTGGCACTCGGCTTCCGGCGTTCGAGCGGCTGCTTGGAGCGGGTTCTCAACGGTGAAATGTCCTTTCCACCGCAGGCCCCTCAGACTTTTGTGGGAATAGCGGCGATCTAGAGATAGCGCGGATCGATCGAGCGAAATTCGCGCCATCCCGAGGCTCGCCCTTGATCGTTTCCAGCCATCTAGTGAAACCTTCCCGGTCCGCAAAGCGTTGCAAGATAGTTATCAGGTTTCGAAGTCCGCATGGTCTACGTTCCAAGTACTAGCGAGTCGGATCCCAAGAATAACCAGCAAAACCAAAACTAGGAGACTCGTTAAAAATATGTACGTTGATGAAACGCTGACCTGTGTAGACTGTGGACGTCAGTTCACCTTCACGACCGGTGAGCAAGAATTTTTCGCCAGCAAGGGCTTTACCAATAAGCCCAATCGCTGCACCGACTGCCGCGCGGCCCGCAAAGCGGGACGTTCGGGCGGCGGCGGCGGCGGTGAAGGCTACGGCCGGCAACGCGAAATGTTCAAAGCGACTTGCAGCCAATGCGGCGGAGTAGCGGAAGTTCCGTTCCAACCGCGTGGCGACAAGCCGGTATACTGCCGCGACTGCTTCGCGCAACGCCCCAGCTACCGTTAAACCTCTTCCCGTAACAGGGAGAGTCATTCGCTAAAATAAAGGGCCGCCTCGTGCGGTCCTTTGTTTTTGCTGCAGCGGTTATCGCAGCCGTGCTTTTTGGCGCACGGCCTGCAATTGTAGCGCTCGAAGGTTCGCACGATGGCAATTCGTGCGGCCGCGCGCTGCCGGTGCCGGCGGGTCTTCGCCTGCCGAGTTCGGTTCCTTCAGGCGAACCGGTGGCGACCGAGCGCACGATGCTCGATTACTTGGCGTCCTATCGTTACCGCGATCTTGGCTGGTGCGTCGACAAGAGTTTGCGCGACACCGGACCCTACATTCACCACGTTTCGTACGGCGTGCACCCGACGGTGCGCATCTACTATTCGCCCGAATTGATGGACTGGCTGCGCGGCGGGCGCCGCGGAAGCCCGCGCGACGGCGCGGTCATCATCAAAGAGCAGTACATCGGCAAACCGGCTATAGCGTACGCCGGACAAACCGGCGCGCAGTTACGCCCCACCGATTGGACGATCATGATCCGGCGCGCATCCGCGTCGCACGACGGCTGGTTCTGGGGCGAGCTCTACGTCGGAATGTTCGGCCCCAAACAAGCTGGCCAAACGCAGTACCCGAGCGCGGGTTTTGGAATCTATTGCCTGCGCTGTCACGCCTCCGCCGAGCGATCGCTCACGTTCGCTTCGCTGGAGAATATCGAAGGCTATCCCGGGAGGCCACTGCACTATTTCATCGACAACTCGTGGAAAACAGCGGTTGCCTCAGCTCCCGCGAGCGCTCTCCCGCCGCAGCGCCCCGCGCCGCTTGCCGTGCAAACCTTTCCTCCGGAACCCATCGACACGTACTTGGCAAAAGCGCACGGCGCGCAGGTCTTCATGACTTCCGATCAATGTTCCGGCTGCCACAGCGCCGCTCCGAAATTGCCGTTCGGCCCGCTGATGTGGGTGCGCGGGTTCAACATCTCCGAGTATGGCGAGTGGCGGTGGTCGCCGATGGCGCTGGCCGGGCGCGATCCTGTTTTCTATGCGCAATTCGAGTCGGAGATTGCCTACCTAGACTCGATAAAAGATCCGCATGCGCGCAACGCGCTCAAACAACAAATTACCGGAATGTGTTCGACCTGTCACGGGGTCATGGCTAAACGCGCGCTTGCGATCGATCATCCGCATCTCACGTTTACGCCGCAAATGGTCTTCGACAGCAACCCGTCGCACTGGAACTACCATTACGGCGGGCTCGCACGCGACGGCGTCAGCTGCGCGGTCTGCCATCACATTGAGCAAACGAAGACGCCGGCGGGCCAAACGCCGCTGGCGTATTTCCTGAACCATAAAATAAACGGGGAGTACGACCTCGGTGCGCCCGGCAAGCTTTACGGGCCCTTCAAAAACGACGCGATCGTCACGCACGCAATGAACGAAGCGCTCGGCGTGAAGCCGCGCTATTCGGCATACGTTACATCCTCGCGTCTGTGCGGCAGTTGCCACACGATCAATCTACCGGTCGTTGACGCGACGCCGGTGGCCGCCGTGCCTAAAGAGCATAATCTCGAGCAAGCCACATACCTCGAGTGGTTGAACAGCCGCTACCAAAACGAATACGGAGCGCTGCCCGGCGCAAAGTCGTGCCAAGACTGCCATATGCCGGCCGGCATCCGAGACGACGCGCGCGGCTTGGTCCTCACGCACATCGCCACGAAGATCGCGCTCGTCGAAGACACGAGCTATCCGGAAACGACCGGCGCGGCCGCGCATAACGATCTCAA
Organism: Vulcanimicrobiota bacterium; assembly: GCA_003140855.1. Taxonomy (GTDB): domain Bacteria; phylum Vulcanimicrobiota; class Vulcanimicrobiia; order Vulcanimicrobiales; family Vulcanimicrobiaceae; genus Rubrimentiphilum. The sequence goes on along the minus strand of PLLF01000108.1, from coordinate 17,356 downwards.
CGTGCGGTTTAGAAAGACGGGCTTTCGCCGGCACGAGTTGCTCGGTCTTAACGCATTCCTGCTTTCGCTCTTCAAGCAGTACCCCGACGTGCTGGGCGTGCGCACGAGCGACTATATCTCGGGTTCGACGTCGGATCTCGACGATGCGATCGCGCACGTCGTTCAACAGGCGCGAACGGCAACTGCAAAGATGTACGTCCGCACCCGAATCGCCGGGTACAAACTCACAGCCGACGTCGAGGTCGTCAACCTTACCGGCCACCGCTTCCCGAGCGGCGTCGGTTTTAGGCGGGCATTCCTCGATTTTGAAGTGCGCGACGCGGGTTCGCCGATTTTCGTTTCAGGCCGTCCCGATGCAAGTGGCAGAATTCTCGGGCCGGGCGGCCGGATCTTAGGGAGTGAATTTTTCACGGCCGGTCGCGACGGGCGCCAGCAGTTCCAAGATCATTTTGACGAAGCGCACCCTATCACGCGCCCCGACCAAGTGCAGATATTCGAAGAGCTCGCGCGCGACCATAGCGGACATTTCACGACGTCGTTCATCCGCCGCGACGCGGAAGTCAAAGACAACCGCCTGCTGCCGCAGGGCTGGACGAAAACTGGACCGACACCCACCATGCCCGCATATTTCTTGCATGCCACCTATCCGCATGGACGGGCAGCGAGCGATCCGCGTTATCAGGACGGCAAAGGCCATGCGATCGTGCGGTACGTGGTGATGCTGCCGAAGTCAGTCGATCCCAAGCGCGTGCGCGTCAGCGCAATTCTCTACTACCAGTCGTGGGAGCCGTTCTTCATCGCGCAGCGCGCAAGCGGCCGTGGAACCGCGGCACAGCGTTTTGCGCAGCTCATCGATCATCTCTCTTTGCAAAACACAGCGCTCGCCGGCTGGAAGATTAAGATCGCCGAAGCTCGAGCTATGCCGTAGCGGAAGAAAGCGCGCACTGGTTCATGCCGATTTCGAGCTCCTGTGCACGTTCGGGGGAAGCCGGTCCCCCAAGGTTGATCTTTCGTATCTCCGCGTAGGCCGCAGGCTGGCTGGATCGCGACACGCGCTCTTCCACGCCGTCGACGAATGCGCCGCGATCCGCGATCTTGGCCGTTGCGAGCAGTGTGCCGAGCTCGCGTTGGCACGCGCCGCGCGCATCGAACTGCGCGGCTGACGCCGCGTGCGCCGGCAGCACTGCCGTTTGCGGATCGAGCTTGCCTAGGACTTCCGAGAGCGATTGGTAGAGGTACTCCGTCCACTCGCGAGCTTTGTTGCCCAAGTCGGGCCTGCCGACGCCTTCCGGCAATAACGTATCGCCGCTAATCAAGTAGCGATCGTTGACGAGCAGCGCCGTGCTGCCGAGCGTATGTCCGGGAACGGGCAGCGTCAGCACGCGAATTTTTGCATCGCCGATTTCAAAATGCTTGGGCATTGCCTGGCGCTGCAGCGCGCTGCCTTGCGCGTCTTCATCGGCCAAGTGGTAACCGGCGCCTGATTCGCTCGACAATGCCGCGCCGCCGGAAAGATGATCGGCGTGCAGATGCGTGTCGGCGACCGCGGCGATTCGAAGTGCGTTGCGTTCGGCGAACTCGCGATACACCCCGCCGTACCGCGTCGCATCGACAATCAGCGCTTCGCCCCCGGAGCAAACCATATACGACAAGCAGCCTTTGGCGGGGCGCACAACTTGGTAGATGGCGACACCGTCACCGGCGTCATTCAAATGAATCACTCGATGGTGCGCCGCCCACGCCATCATGCCGCCCTCGACGTTGATGGCGTTTCGTCCACGCTCCCGCAACACGCCCGTCACGTACTGTGACGACTGGCCGCGCGCGCAGAGCACGTAGATCGAATCAGCCTGCGGAACGCGCGCGAGCGCCCCATCTTCATCTTCGACGAATTCCGAATAGGGAACATTTGCGAAGGTCGCTATGCCGGGCCCATCCGGATGCCAGCGCTGCGAGTCGAGCGCGCTGCGCGCATCCAGGAGCACTGCACCGGAGTCGTTGCCCTGCAGCAAGCGGTCAAAGTGCGCGATGTCGACGGAATGCTCCACGATCTTCTCCTTAGCGATGGAATGCGACGAGCGCGGGCTTGAGTATCATGAGGACGAGCGCCAACAGCGGCGCGACCAACGCCACCGTTCCCCAGAGCTCCCAGCGGTGCGAAAGCCTGCGGTACGACTCGCTAGCAACCAGTCCCGGTGCTCCGCCCGCCGCGAGATCAGCAAGCTCGCGCTGCGCGCGCGAAACCGGACCGAATGCGATCCCCGCGATGATGAACAGGATCAGCGACCACAGAATCCATCCCGTTCCCAGTATTGTCCAGCCTCCGACCAAGGCTGCACCGAAACCCCCGATGAGGATAACGACGATGGACGGTATGGTGATCAGTCGATCGCTCAGGATGATGCCGCGCAGCGTGTGCGCCACGATCTCCGGCCGGCCCGTGCGATCCGCGATCGCCTTCCAAAACAATCCTGTGGAAATATTGCCGAGAAATGCCACCACGGCTACAACGTGGACGAGCTTCAACAATAGATAGACGCTATACATCGTTCACCGCTCTTGCAGGTCCCCGGAGACGCTCTTAAGCAAGATTCAGGCTCCCGCCTTTTTCGCTAAGGAGGCTCAGAAATCCATGGACCATTCAAGTAAGAACGTGACGCGCGGCGACGCGCTCAAGCAGCTCATCGTGCTGCCCGCGCTGGCCGGCATGCTGGCGGCAGGCGCTTTCTCGACTGCCGAAGCGGCCGACAACAAGAAACAATTTAAGTACCAGGACAAACCCGGCCCGGCCGGTCAAAAGTGCTCGGGTTGCCAGTTTTTCAAGAAACCCAACGGGTGCTCGATCGTCCACGGGAAGATTAGCCCCAACGGCTGGTGTATCGCCTGGGCAAAAAAGCATTAGCAGATGAGCGCAGTACGCGTCTTGGTCGGCACGCGCAAAGGCGCGTTCATCCTGACATCGGATGGAAAGCGCGAAAAGTGGGACATCGCCGGCCCGCACTTCGCGGGCTGGGAGATTTACCACGTGAAAGGATCGCCCGCCGACCCGGACCGCTTGTATGCATCGCAGACGAGCAGCTGGTTCGGGCAAGTCGTACAGCGTTCGAACGACGGCGGCAAAACCTGGGAGCCGGTTGGCAACAAGTTCGAATATGACGGCGTTCCGGGTACGCATCAATGGTACGACGGCACCGCCCGTCCTTGGGAGTTCAAACGCGTTTGGCACTTTGAGCCGTCGCTAAACGATCCGGACACGGTGTACGCCGGCGTCGAAGACGCGGCACTGTTTCGCACCACCGACGGCGGCCAGAACTGGCAAGAGCTTTCGGGTTTGCGCGAACACAAAACCGGCAGCTCGTGGCAGCCCGGCGCCGGCGGAATGTGCTTGAACACGATTCTGCTCGATCCAAAAAATACAGAGAGAATGTTCGTCGCGATCTCCGCTGCCGGCGCCTTCCGCAGCGACGACAGCGGGAAGACGTGGCGTCCGATAAATCAAGGACTGCGATCGGAGTACATCCCGGATCCGACGGCCGAGGTCGGCCACTGCGTTCACCGGATCGCGATGCACCCGTCGCGCCCCGACGTGCTGTTCATGCAAAAACATTGGGACGTCATGCGCAGCGACAACGGCGGAGATAAGTGGCAAGAAGTCAGCGGAAATTTGCCGACGGATTTCGGTTTTCCAATCGATGTGCATGCCCACGAGCCCGCAACGATCTACGTCGTGCCCATCAAGAGCGACAGCGAGCATTTTGTGCCCGAGGCTAAGCTGCGCGTCTACCGCAGCCGCACCGGCGGGAACGAATGGGAAGCGATGACCAAAGGGCTGCCGCAAAGCGATTGCTACGTCAACGTCCTGCGCGACGCGATGGCGGTCGACTCGCTCGATTCGTGCGGGATCTATTTCGGCACGACCGGCGGCCAAGTGTATGCCTCATCCGATGCCGGGGATAGCTGGAAGCCGATCGTGCGCGACCTTCCGGCGGTCTTGTCGGTCGAAGTACAAACGCTGGCATGATCCGGGTCGTGCTCCCGGCGCATCTGCGCACGCTCGCGCGGATTAATGGCGAGCTCGAGCTCGCGGTAGAGGGCGCGGCAACGGCGCGTTCCGTCGTCGACGCGCTCGAAGCGTGCTATCCGACGCTGCGCGGCACGATCCGGGACAACGTTACGCAAAAAAGGCGGCCTTACATACGATTTTTCGCCTGCGAAAAAGATCTCTCGCATGACTCGCCAGACTCACCGCTTCCCGAAGCCGTCGCCGCGGGTTCCGAACCGTTTCTCATCGTCGGCGCGATAGCGGGCGGATAGCCATGCGACTGCGGCGCGCGGCATTCGCAATCGGCTTGATGGCTCTTCTCCCGATCCAAGCCCGCGCGCACGAAAAATGGTTCATCGATGCCGCGAGATATCCGTTGCGCTGGGACTTGTCCTTCTCGGCGGGTCCGATCGTTTGCGCGGTCGCCGTTGCCGTTATTACCGCGGCGCTGGCATTCGTCTGGCGCGCGCGCGGCGGGCGTGATTTCCTGCCATCGCCGGAGTACTTCGGCGCGACGCCGGAAGGATTGCGCATCGTCTACGCGCTGCTTCCGCTTATCATCGGCCTGCACGTGGCGATACCGCTGTTTTACGATGGACTCAACGGCATGCTGTTCTCGCCGAATGTCCACTTGTATGGCGCCGCGGCATACGTGTGCGGCCTGATCGAAATCTGGGTAAGCGTCTCACTGTTTTACGGAGGCCTCACCCGGCTGGCGGCGCTCCTCATGGTAGCGTTATGGCTCGCGGGAGTTTTCATCGCCGGCCTTCAGCCGATGCTCGACAATGCTTTATATCTCGGCGTTGCGGCGTTCTTTTTCTTGGCCGGCCGCGGACCGATCGCCATCGACCGCTTCATGTTTCCGCGGTTTGAGCCGCCCGCGGCGCTCGCTCGCCATGCGGTGACGGCGCTGCGCATCGGCATCGGCGCGAGTTTTGTGATTGTCGCCTTTACGGAAAAACTGGCAAACTTGCCGCTTGCGCTAGCGTTCCTGCAGCGCTACCCGATCAACTTTACCGCGTACTTCAGCCTGCCGCTTTCCAACCATACGTTCGTACTCGTGGCGGCCTCGGTCGAACTTCTGATCGGATTGTGTCTATTGTTCGCAATCTTTACGCGCGAGGTCATCATCCTCGCTTGGTTGCCGATGAACCTGACCCTGACGTATTTCGGCACAACCGAATTGATCGGTCATCTGCCGATCTACGGAATTATGGCGCTGCTGCTCATTTGGATGCCCGGAAAGTCAAGCCGGGAATGGGTTGCGGGCCTGCGACTCTTCCGGCCGCCCGCCTAAACTATCCCCAGCGCTGGCGGAAGCGATCGTTCGGACGCAGATACACGCGCAAATGCGGATAATCGAGCCATACGTCATAGTTGCGTAAAACGTCTTGCCCGATGAGGCCGTCGTAGTCTTCGGATTCGAACGACGGCGCATTTTGCGTCACGTAAGAAAGCCAGTGCGGAAACGTCCAGCCCGCCAAATCGAGTGGGCCGATGCCTTATTTCGCAGTATCTGCCCGTTTTTGGCGAGATACCGCGAGGCATCACTAGAACGGCGTTGTCTCACGATTTGGCCGCATTTCACAGTATCTCCCCGTTTTCGCCCGCATTTCACAGTATCTCGATTTCAGAAGGTAGTGGCCAACACTTGGACGGTTAGTGACGTCTATATAGGAAACGGTCCTTCCACATGGAGCCGCCAACGTGCCATTAACTCTGGAAAGCGGACTTATCGAAAGCGCCCGGTCCGGCGGTGATGCGATCGAGCTTCTCATTACTGCCGTTTGGCCGGAAGCCTACCGGATAGCATTCAGTATTCTTCGCGATCAGGGTCTCGCCGAGGATGCCGCGCAAGAGGCGTGTGCCTCAATCGCACGTTCGTTGCCCATGCTCAAGCATACCGAAACCTTCCGCACGTGGAGCTACAAGGTCATCGTCAATCATGCGATTACAGCGGCACGCCGCCGTCCTCCCACGCTAACGCTGGGTCCCCTGACCGACCGCGCAATTCATTTCGATCAAAGCGACGCCTTGGATCTCTACAATGCGCTTGCTGTACTTCCCGTCGTACAGCGAGGTGCGATTATTCTTCATTACTATGCGGGTCTGAACAGTAGCGAAATCGCTGCGGCAACGGGGTTGCGGTCGTCCACCGTTCGTTTCCACCTCATGCTCGCGCGCAGAGCGTTGCGTAAAGCCCTTTCCACAACGACGCAGGCCATACACTCGTCCGAGGAGGTACTTCCAAATGTTCAGTGATGCACGCATCCGTGCGAGCTTGGATACGATGGTTCGCGGAATCGATGCGCCGCCCGTCATGCTTCACCAAATTCAACGAAAGATTTTGCAACAGCCGGCCCCTCCGCGCTACATGCCGCCCTATCTGCGGCTTGCGATCTCGGCCGCCGTGATTATTGCCATGCTTGTCATCGCTCTGCCTTCAATCTCTCCGGCACTCGTTCAAACTATCGAAGCGCGTTACCGTGCGGCCTTGCAAGCGCTGGGGGGTATTGCGCCGCCGCCTGCACCTAAATCGCTGTTTTCGACATTGTCATCGCAATCGCGCTACGCGACGCTTGCAAGCGCGCAGTCGCGTGTACGTTTCGCTATCGTTCCGCCGGCCGGTCTGCCGAACGATGTTGTCTCCGCGAAAATCCAGACGACTCCCATGGGAGTCTACTCGAAAATAACGCATTCCTGGAGCGTCGGACCCCCGTCAGTGACCTTTAGCTATCACCGCGCCGATGGCCGCTCGTTTGACTTGATGGCGGAGCAGTTCAATCCGCAGGACGGGCTGCAACCGAAATACATGTTCGAAGCCGACGGTCTCGCGCCCAATGGGCGACCGGCACTCGTGAAGCACGAGCACTTTGCTTGGCGCAACGGCAATCAAGTCATGATGGCGACGCAGAGTGACGGCATCAGCGCAAAGGAGATCGAAGCCATTCAGGCTGCGATGCGCGGCGTTGCTTTACCGCGACGCGAACTGCACGCACCCGACACGGGGACCACAATGAAGCTTTACGTGAAGCCTTAGGGAACGGGACTTTTAATGCCAGCAGCGCAGCGCAATAAAAAAGGCCCGGCTCATTTGCCGGTTTTCTTGGTTTTGGTCTTACAGAATCGAGGTGCTGAAGCTGAGCCCCGAGAGAACTTAATTAAAAGATTTACTGCAAGTTAGAATGGCGTTGTCTCACCTTTTAGCGCCATTTCACCCTTACTAGCGATTTTCGTTCGGATTTCGCTCTAACTCACTGACGGCCGTCAATACTTACGTACACGCCTTAAGAGCCGAAAAAGGAGCCACCAACTGGTCGGCCGCAGTAGCCACCATGACGACTCGAACGACGACGGGCCGTGTGGTCCTCGTGCTTGTGACACTCGCCATTTACGCATTTTGCAATGCTCCTGCCTATTCTTCATCCGGCTCAACGCCTTCGGGACCTTTGAAGGCGGCGCCATGCCGCATCGGTCAAAGCCGAGCCGCTGCGATCTGCGGCACCTTTACGGTCTTCGAGAATCGGGCCGCTCACACCGGACGCACGATAGGTATACGCTTCATCCTCATCAAGGCGAAGCATCCATCGCATCGCGCGATCGTTTTTAATCCTGGTGGACCGGGCGTCTCGGCCACGGCGATGGCGCCCGATTTTGCAGACGCCACAACTGGTGCGTTTGCAACATTACGCGGTCGCTACGACATCCTGCTTGTCGACAATCGCGGCACCGGCGGATCGGCTCCGCTACAATGCAAGTTTGCTCCGCCGCGTCATCCGGAACTCTATTTCCGGCAGCTATGGCCCGACACACTTGTCCAATCCTGCCGCAATCGGCTTGCGTCGCATGCGAACCTCAGCCTCTACGCGACAAGCCCCGCCGCTGATGATTTGGATGATTTACGGGCCGCGCTCGGTTATCCGAAACTCGTCTTATTCGGCGGATCCTATGGGACGTATTTTTATCTCGTTTATGCGCGCCGGCATCCGGAGCACGTAGAAAGCATCGTTCTTGAAGGCGTTGCGCCACCGTATTTTTATATTATACCGCTGCCTATGGCGCGCGGAGCGCAAGCCGCGATCGACGGATTGGAAGCCGCCTGCCGTCGCGACGCGATGTGCTCCTCACGCTTTCCCCAGTTCGCCCAACATTTCGCAGCCGTGGTGCACCGCTTCGACGCGGGCCCTATCACGATCACGGTGGACAACACGGTTACGCATCAAGCACAGCGCGTACAGCTCTCGAAAGAGGTCTTTGTAGAAAGCATCCGTCACGCGATGTACGCCGCTGACGCGGCGTACATTCCCGTCACGATCGAGCGAGCCTATCATGGCGATTACACGCCGCTCGCGGAGATAGTTGATCAGCAGGCACAATTCTTCGCGAATCTTCAGGCGAACGGCCTCAACCTTTCGGTTTCGTGCGCTGAAGACATTCCGTTCATTACCGAACAGGCCGTAGCGCGTGATAGCGCAGGCACATTCGAGGGCGATGCCCGCGTACGCGCCCAGCAACGCGCATGCCGCTTATGGAACGTTATTCCGGTATCGGCGGCTTTCAACGCACCGGTGCAGGGCAATGCGCCGATTCTGATGATCTCCGGCAGCGATGACCCCGCAACACCGCCGTCGTACGGCCACGCGGCGCTACAGTATCTACCGCGTGCTCGTCAGATGCTCGTTCCGGGTGCATCGCACGACAGCGATTATCCACCGTGCGTGGACGCCACCATGGTCGCATTCGTTCGCGCAGGTTCAGCTTCGGGATTGAAGTTTGCCCACTGCGCCGCGGCGTATCACCGCCCGTCGTTCGCCACGCTCGCCTACGATGAAGTTGCCCAGGGCGAAAATGCGACGCAAACCAAACGCTTCCGGAAGATTATCGACTCAATGCTGCAGGGCCGAATCGATCGCGCGCAGTTGACGCCGGCAATGTCCAAAGAATACTCGGATGCGGTTCTCAAAGGATTCGCAGCAGACGCAACTGGACTTGGCCAGTTACAGAATTTTGTATTCAGGGGCGTGCAAAAATCTTCACATGGCTCGGTCTATAAGTACCTTTTGCGCTTCACACAAGGGAACGCGACCGCGACGTTTACACTAAATTCTTCAAACCGCATCGAAGCTCTGGATATTTCAGCGGCGTAAACAAAACTACGGTCACAATTAGCGGCTGCGAAGCAGCAGAATGGCTGAGTGCCGAAACGAGCGCAAAACAAAACGACCCGCAGCGCAGGTCGTTTTGTTTTATCCATTCGCGCTCGGCTTGTTATCACCGCGCAGCGACTAAAAACGCTAGAACGTCAGAACGCTAAAACGTCAAAACGTTAAAATGTCAGAACGGCTAGAACGCTAGAACGGTCTAGAACGGCCTTGTCTCACAATTTGGTCGCATTTCACGGTATCTCCCCGTTTTCGGCTGTATTTGACAGTATCTCAACCGGCGGTCGCCGGCTTCGGCATTAGCCTTGAGCCGCGCCTATCGATAACACAGATGCGCGGCTTGCGCAGCTCGTGCAGAGTTAAGTGAATATTAGCCGCAGCGGCGCTCCTTCTGCAACGGCCTTCCTTCCAGGCGGATGGAGAAGGGCGCGCGTTGGGCCGAAGCGGCGCCCGTAAACCTCGGGTCGATTTCGCATTGGACGGTCACTCCTGCGGGTTGACACGTCCGCCGATACTAATATTGTGCCATGCGAGCGCCGCTTTAAGGGCAAAGGATGTAGTTATCGTCCGACTTCCGTAGGATAGCACTTGCGATGGGCCTTGTGTCGCGCGGCCAACGTCCATTTGTATAAACTTGCAGCTCGGCAGACTCCCGTTGCTGTTAGCCTGTCGCCTCAGGTAATCAAGAGCATTCGAAGCATTCATCAAGTCCTGCCGCGAATCCAATGCATCACTTTGCAGCGTAGCTAGGCCTAGTAATGCTAAAGACGTATCCAAGGCATTGCTTGACGCGCCTAAGCCCCAGCCTGCATCAGGATTTTGGCTCTGCCGAAGGAAAGCCGCAGCCTTCTGAACCGAGTCGTGCGCGAATTCCACTTGGGAAAGGAGACGCAAGCAAGCGTAAGTCCCATAATGCGGACCGTGATACCACGTGCTTTCCCACGATCCATCATGCGATTGCTGTTTCATTAAATACCTGACGCCGCGCTCGATTTCTTCCGAATAGCGCTTGCGATCTATCAATGCCAGCGCGTGCAGCAGGTTAGCCATAACCTCAGGGTCCGCTCCGGTTCCCCACATTGTGTGCGCGAAGTCCATCTGCCGTGTCTCGATAACCGTGCGATTGGAGAGGGGTATGATCCATGTTTCGAATGAACCGTCTGCGTGGGCACCTTCCAAGATGGTTGACAAAGGTTTGTTGCAGTATTCCGCGATTTCGGGCCGATGCCCGGAAGACCACAGGACTTGCATAACTTGCGCAAGGTCATCAGCGTCAGGCGGCAGTTCCGGTAAATCGGGGAAATAGGCCCAGCCCCCTCCATCGGGCCTTCTCCGGCTGAGGAGATAACCTACTTCATCGTCTAAGGCCAGGCGTAACGCATCGTTGAGTTCTCTGTTCGCGTCGCAGAGCGTGTCCGTAATAAGCGCACGCTGAAAAATATCACCACGCTGGTATTGAGGGCCGCTTAAGCCCAGTTTTGGAGGGAACTCCATTATGTGGCGTGCTTCGCCATAGCCGAGATGCCACTGCTCGACAATGTATCGCAGTGCTTGCCACGCTAGAGCTTGCCACTCATCCTTCGGCGACGGCAGCTCCAGACTAATTGGTTCCTGTTTAACCAAACGGTGCACGTTCTCGAGGGCAATGCGCTCAAGATCTTCCTGCAAGAGTGCGCATTCATCTCGCAAGTCTTTGTGCATCGCAAGCCAGGCGAGATTTGGCCACGTCTCTATGGCGCCTTCCGCCTTATCGAGTTCAGTAATGGCGAGGTTTAGAATATAGTTAGCATGACCACCGTAGAAAAGTCGGCGGCCTATCTCCGACGTGATATTCTCCAATTCTTCGTCGGAAGCCCATGCTGGTTTTTCGCCCGCAGCTCTAACCAGCACCAGTGACGGCGTTCCGGATTGCAGATCCTCTTTCCAGTCGCGCAAGTCATCGAGCATCTGGCTAGCCGCATTGTATCCATCGAGCGCTTTGATGAGCGGTGGTAGGGAGCTACGTGTACCGCTCATTGCGGCCAAACCAGCAAGAGTCGTGCGTGCGACGCCGTTTTTCGCTCTAGCGATATCTAGCGCCAATTCTTCCGAGAGGTCGCACCAGCTGCGACCACCTGCGACAAATCGCTGTTCCTCAGCGCAAGCTCCCGCGAACTCGACCAGAAACCCCCGGAAATCTTTCCAAAAGACCGAGCTTGCTGGAAAGAGTTCATGCAACAGATGATATGCTTCCCATTGCATGGCTAGAACGCGCACCGCATTGACCGGCACAAGACGCTCAATTGTTTCAGGGTTCGGATCCTTATCGTAGAGCTTATCGTGCAGGAAAATCGAAGTTGCATACAGTCTCGAAGCGATCGCAAAAGTCTGTAGCTGTGCTTCCGGCAAAGGAGGAAAGGCAGCCGTAAATAGATAGGGGAACACATCATAAAGAGATGCGACCGCGCCGCCGAGCACGATCGCATCTGGCCAAATCGACTGAAGCCTTCCAATCTCTTTAGCGATTTTCTGGGCTTTCCAGTCGAGCGCTGATAACTGGATCATCGCCAAAGGCAAATAACCGGCCAATCAACCTTTCCGTATGAACTGATCGGAACTGCCTCTAAGCCTGAAAAATGACGATAGTCACATCCGGCCACTCGCTCTTTTTCGCTACTCCTGTTCCTGTGAGACGTGCTTGCAGCTCTGCTATATCGGCCCTTTTGCCAATGAGTTGAACGAGATCCAGCTTCTTGGGATCCAAACCAGCTCGTTGAAGTGAGTTCAACAGCTTCTGGCCATCCAACCGCACCTCTTTAGTCTTGGCAATCCCTGTCGCCGCCGTTGCACCGGAAGGTACGGCGGCTATCCCAAATGCGATCGCCCCGACCGCAATAGCTTTCAGTGCCTCGACGCGGGTTGGGTCGCCCTCTATGACGATTCGCTCTGCTTCGCCGCTTGCGACCGGCCCTTGCTCTCCAGTTTTCTCTATCATCGCTCTCCAATCAGACATGTCACAGTACAGGCGAGGACGTTCCCGCCTTGACACGACTCATTGGGGCCAGTAGCGTGGAATCCCTGGGGCCGGCGATCTTTGCCTCGAGCGGTAGATATTTGTCGTCAGTGCCCCGCCGCCGTCAATGAGGGTTGGCGGGTTCGAGCGCGCAGCTTAAGCCAAGTCAGACGCAGATTAAAAGCCCGAACGATACGTTCGGGTTTCTTGATCGCCGGGAATTCAGATAACAGGACATACTACGAAAATCCAGTCGGACGTAGCCGCGTCGCGGAAATCTGAATGTTGATCCGGACGACTAAATTCGCCCGTTACGCCACGCTTTTCTCAGCGCTAACACGACTACTAAAACGGCTAAAACGGTTAGAATGTTAGAATGGCTAAAACTCTAAAACGTCAGAAGGCTAGGTCTCAGAACGGCGTTGTCTCACGATTTAGCCGAATTTCACAATATCTCGCCGTTTTTGCTCGTATTTCACAATATCTCACGTGCGCGCGAGGGGCGCAGCCGCATGCGCGCTCAGGCGGGCCTACTTTTAGCGACAGCCGCGTCCCGCAGCACGCTTCATCGGCATCGCCGAGAAAGGTTTTTTCACATTCCCTTCGTGCGTTCAGGTATGGAAGCACCTGCGCCTCGTGCATCTTTTTCCGCCTCGCGTACGATACGTGTGGCCATCCTTCCGAAAACCCACTCGTGAAAAAGCGCGACACCGTACCAATAGAGAAAGCCCATAAGGCCTCGCGGCTCGAAGAACGCCGTTTGACGGAGCGTTGCAGTGCCGCTCTCGCTGTGCTCAGCCTCAAACTGCAACCACGCGCGACCCGGTAATTTCATCTCGGCGCGCAAGCGGAGCAGCCGCCCCGGCTCATACGCTTCGACGCGCCAGAAGTCGACCGCGTCTCCGGCGCGCAGTTCGCTTGGCGAGCGCCTCCCGCGGCGCAATCCAACGCCGCCCGCCACGCGGTCGAGCCATCCACGAAGTTGCCACAAGGCATCGCCAGAAAGCCAACCCCGGCGGCCACCGAGCGAACTAAACACCGCGGCAACACGTTCGGGCGAAGCAGACGCGTTACGCACGCGCATGTCGATGAGCATTCCCTCTTTGACGCCGGCAAAGTCCGTCGGGAGCGCATGAAGATCAAAAGCATCGAACCAAGCCGTCTCGGCGTCGGCACCACGGTTCAACGCCCCTCTGACCGCATCGTCAAATCCGCTCGGAACGATTTGCGGAAAATCTCGCGTTGCGGCAGAATCATGCACCACGACTTCGTTGTACAAGCCGCGGATCAGTGGTTGGGCAACCCGCGCCGAAATCGGCGTAATCAGATGCACCCAGTACGACGAAAGCTGCGGCGTAAAAAACGGAACAATGATGATGCGGCGGTTCAGCCCGCGAATTGCCGCATAGCGGAGCATCATGTCGCGATAGCTGAGCACATCGGTGCCGCCGATCTCGTAAATCACATTCACTTGCGCGCGGGATTCTAAAGCGCCAATGAGGTATGCAAGTACATCGTTGACTCCAATCGGTTGGCACCGAGTGACGACCCACTTGGGCGCAATCATAACCGGCAGGCGCTCGGTCAGGTAGCGCATCATTTCGAAACTGATCGAACCACTGCCAATGATGAGCGCCGCACGAAACTCGATCGTTCGAACGCCACTTGAACGTAGCACATCGCCAACCTCGTGACGGCTCCGCAGGTGCGTAGAGAGTGGATCCCGGTCATTGCCGAGCCCGCCAAGATAGACGATCGTGGCGACGCCTGCAGCGCGCGCAGCCGCCCCGAATCGCCGGGCTGCATCCCGGTCCGTGTCCGCAAACGCCTTCGTAGAACTCATGGAATGGATAAGGTAGTAGGCCGCATCGCAGCCATGCAGCGCGCGTACAAGCGAAGCTTCGTCTTTCACGTCGCCTTCAACGATCTCTACACCCTCATCAAAGCGGCCGCGCAAACGCTGCGCTGCCCGGGCAAAACAACGCACCTCGTAACCGCGCTTACGCAAGCGCGGGACGAGCCGGCCACCGATATAGCCGGTGGCTCCGGTAACGAGCACGCGCACTACTTACTTTCCGTCCATTCTCAAAAAGCATAACCCGAGCGCAGGCCGTGCGGGTTCACAGAAAAGAGGCCGACGCTATTCGCGGTCGGACAGCGTCAGAAGTTCGTTGTCTCACGATTTGCGTGAATTTCACAATAACTCTCCGATTTCACAATATCTCGCGACTTTTCGCTAGATACCGTGAGACAGCATCAGAAACTCGTTGTCTCACGATCTAGCCGCATTTCACAGTATCTCCCCGTTTTCGCCTGCATTTCACAGTATCTCTGTGGCGCTCGCGGCCGCCGCCATGGAGCAATGCTGCCGCACCGCGAATGCACGCCAACCATGAAGCGATTTTTAGTCGGAGTCACCTTAGCCGCCCTGTTTTTTTCGGGGACCGCCACCGGCAATTCCCAAACGTCGACGCCCGCGCCAGCGAATAGCCCGCTTCCGCGCTTGAGCGTCACAGCGACCCTTTTGATTGGTTTGCCTCGCCGGACCGTAACGGTTACCGACGAAACCGGCCAAACCGCGTCGTATTCTGGAGTCGATCTCGGTGCTTTGCTCGCAAAAAACGGTGCGCCCAACGGCGCAACCCTAAGAGGTCGCGCCGTAGCGGATTATGTGGTGGTGAAGGCGGCGGATGGGTACCGCGCGGTGTTCGCATTATGCGAACTCGATCCGGCGTTCACTGCAAAAATCGTACTGCTGGCCGACCAGCGCAACGGCGCGGCCATGGGGTCAGATGTCGGGCCATTTCGGATCGTCATTCCCGACGAGAAACGTCACGCGCGGTGGGTCCGCAAAGTCACCGAGCTCGATGTCGTGACAGCGCCGTAGTCCGGCCAGGCTCCCGACAATCAAAGGAACTTCTTGCGAATCCGAACGGCCTTTCCCAAAAAAGCATCCACGTCTGTCACTCGCATCAGTTCTTATAGAAGCTTCGCAACAGAACTAAGGAGAATGGTCGTAACGACGCCGTTTTCAACCGTGTAGTCCCAATGAATATTGTCGACCGCGCCATATCGCCATACCTTGCCGTCGACGGTATCGGGCTTACCGCGGAGTGCCATGAGGTGCTCTGAAGTGTCGCCCAGTCTTATGCCATAAGGATCTACAATTCTCGAACGCCCAGGCTGTTGTACGTACGTGATCGATACCGCAACGATACTCTTTTGATAGTACACCGCAAGCATGAGACCACCCGGGTAGCCGTTGAAATCGCCCATGATCCGTTCATCCGAGCCCGGTAGGGGCCGCGAGTCCAAGGCCGACAAGACGCGATACTTATCATCACCAATCGCGATCCCCGCAAGGCATCGTCCGCCGCAGGGAACGCTGGCGCGTGGCGCCGGCGATGCTGACGGTAACGACGACGGCACCGACTGCGCGGCGATTACAATGGCGGCGAATAGCGCTACAATCATGCAATTTCGATTCGCTTAGAACGCTAGAACGCTAGAACGGCGTTGTCTCACGATTTGACCGCATTTCACAGTATATCCCGTTTTTGCCTGCATTTCATAGTATCTCAGCTCGGCACGCCTCGTTCAGGGCCGCCTTCCCCCGATAGCTCGCTGATTCAATATCGGATAGAACTCCGGGGTTGGCACTCGCTCGCCGGTAAGAATTATTTGCATCTTGAAGTAGATCGGGCGGCAAGCCGGCTTTTTCGTTTTGCAGAATCCGCGGCAAAAACTGCGCAATGCATTCGAAGCATCTCTCTATCGTGACCACTGCACGTCGTAAGCATTTCTAAGTACAACCTGTCCATTCTCCGAGCGCACAATTCGACTGAACTGCTCCAAGTAGAGCAAACTATCGTTTCCATCGAACGCAAGGGGTGACCCATCGTGCCATGTTTTCCCGCCATCCACCGACCATGTAGGATGGAAGCGATCATATCCGTCATTATAGTAGGCTGGATCGTCGGCCAGCAGCTGGTGCGTATGCCAGAGAAAATCGTTTGGGCGTTCGCCAACGAGCGCGAGTCGATGCTGACCCGCAACGACTCCAAAAGCGCATGGACCCTGCGACAATCGCCGCCCTTTCAAATCAAATGTTACGACGCGGGTCGGAAAGAAGTCGTACAGATGCGCGTAAGGACAAGACTTGTCCAACACAGTCGCGATAAACCTGTGATTATCGAGCCACGCAAATGACTTACCATCTGCGTTCTGAAAGAATTCCTTAAGGAGTATGCGGTAGATTTTTGGGCGGGCTGGATCGAACAGCCGCAGGTAGTTATCCGATACCGATGAGCAAAGCCCCCGCGTGCCATCCGGTGATAGGATGTACGCACCCGGTTGTCCTAAATAGGTGCATATAGCCGCGTTTGCAGCCACGAATGATCGCTTGGGGTAGTCACGCGCGACGACCAATCCCGCCGGTCGATGTCCGACTACCTGGCCGTTTTCAATCTCGGTAGTTACCGTTGGAGTATCTTTCGGCATCCGGTACTCAACATAGAGCGTTCCAAGAGTCGAATAGGAAGATTGTCGTGGTGCGCAGGCGCTAATACATGCGCAAAGCGCAGCAGACACCAGTAGTCGACCGACAAGACCCATGCCGATCTTTCTCATCCGGCGGCACGAGAGTTCGCCCACGTCACCCTGACCCTCTGATAGAACATTGCTGCTCCGGAAATCCTATTTCACTGTATCTGCCTTATTTCGCAGTATCTGGCCGTTTTTGGCTAGATACCGTGAGACAGCATCAGAACGTCAGAACGGAATCTCTTCGTCCAGCGAATCCCCTAACGGCGCTGCAGCTGCAGCAACCGGCGTGCCGTTGCCAAAGCCTTCGCTCGATTCTTGTTGCTGCTGGCGATCGCGCGGCGAGCCGAGCATCTGCATCGCGTTGATCACGATCTCAGTGGCTTGCCGTTTGTTGCCTTCTTTGTCGTCGTATTGACGAATCGAAAGGCGGCCTTCGACCAGGCACGACATGCCCTTCTTTAAATACGTATTGCACGTCTCGGCGAGCTTCTCCCAAGCGATGATGTCCACGAAGAGCGTATCTTCGGGCTTCGGGTCGCGCTTGTTGGGATTGACCGCGATGCGAAACTTCGTAACGCCGGCGCCCGATGGAATGTACCGGATCTCCGGGTCGCG
>PLLF01000025.1 GCA_003140855.1 Vulcanimicrobiota bacterium | reverse complement strand
GTCAGTTGAACTGCTTGCATTTGCCCGTATTTCACTATCGAAGCTTGCAGATCGCAGCCGTTCACTACCGTCGTGTGAATGGCCGGATGCAGCGATGGGAGCGCACCAATAACTGCAACCGTTGAACTGCCGCAATCGGCAGACTGTTCGTGGACTTGCACGACCGCATCTTGTACGGTCGGCTGCTCCAGTTCGGCGCCGCCTACGATCTTCACCGACTGCATCGGGAGATAGAGCTGTGCGCCGTTGGACTTTGTCACTTTCGAAAGCAGCGTCGTGCCACCGCCCGGCGACCTATACTTGAGGTTCCAGCCGTTTCCGACCGGCGCGTAGATCGAGACGAACCACTGGTAGGCGATCTGCTTACCGTTTTGCCTGCCGACGGCTACGCGGCTCGACACGACGTGCCATTGCGAACTCATGCCTTCGCCCGAAAGATAGACGACGACGTCTTGAACGACCGCGCCCGGCGGCGGCATGTTGTATTTAGGCGTCGCTGCGCTGGCGCTCGCGCAAGCCGCGAGCAACACCAAGGAAAGCCCGGACAGTAAAAGCTTCATCAATACAAACTCCTTGTAACGGATGAACGCGTGAGGTTCAACTAGGCGTTTCGCCGCACCCTTAAGGGGCGATTAGATGCCGGCGTACCATTCGTAGCCCTGGTCTTCCCAATAGCCGCCCTTGCCTGCGAACAGATGATCCAACGACGCGACAACCTCGACGTGACGCACCCACTTGGCGCTCTTGTAACCCAATTGAGTCGGAACTTTCAGCCGAACCGGAGCACCTCGGTCGGGTGGAATCGGCGCGCCGTTTTGGCGGAGCGCAAGCAACGCCTGCGGGTGCATGGCTTGCGAGAGACTGAGGCTTTCATAATACGGCAGCCCGTCCGCATCGCGATCGAACGTATGGAAAACGACGTACTGCGCGCCGGCGCGTGGACCGGCCAACGCAAGGATGTCGCGCAAAGCCACGCCGCTCCACTGCGCGATCGCGCTCCATCCCTCCAC
This sequence comes from Vulcanimicrobiota bacterium, assembly GCA_003140855.1. Classification (GTDB taxonomy): domain Bacteria; phylum Vulcanimicrobiota; class Vulcanimicrobiia; order Vulcanimicrobiales; family Vulcanimicrobiaceae; genus Rubrimentiphilum. Next base: position 4,523 of record PLLF01000025.1, on the reverse strand, counting down.
GCAATCGTGCCGCGTGATTTGGGACGTTCGCCGCATAGCGGCGAGCTGCGCGAGCGACAGGCGCTGCGGCCGGTCGACCATGCCGTCGACGATCAGCCGGAACGGATGAAAGGCCGCACGCGTGAGATGCTCATACAGCGCGTCCGACGGCGTGTCGAGCGAATTGATCGGAAAGTCACCGGAAATTTGTTTAGCCGAGTATTCGCGCGCAAGCCCGTGCGTGCCGATCAGTTTGAGATTCAAACCTTCCGCGGTGTGTAGGACCGATTGAAAGCCTTGATTGCCGGTGAGCTTCGTACCGATCGCGCCGCAGCCCGCCAGTGCCGCCGACAAGCTCGTCGCAATAAACAGCCTACGCTTCATATGCCGACTCCGTCGTGGGCGCCCAGTTTGTAACGGCCGGTGATCATCGATGTGATGTGGTTGCGGAAACCGGTCGTGAGAACGAGCATCACGTGCATCGCGAAGAACCCGCACAAGGCTATCATCAGCACGAAATGCCACAAGCGCGCAAATTGCCGCCCGCCGAAGATTACCGTAACCCATGGCACGGCCGCGTCGAAACTCGGCGAAAGCGCGAGGCCGCTCAGCACGATCAGCGGCGCGAACGCGAAAAGTACCAGCGTGTACGCGAGCTTTTGCAACGGGTTATATTTGCCGTGCGGCGGCGGTTCTTTTCGCAAACGCAAATAGTACAGCTGCATCGGCAAAAGCTTCGGGACGTCGGGCGGCCGCAGCACGAGCTCGCGCAAATCGTGCCGCCCGATTCCCCAAATAAGGTACGCGAGTCCGCAGAACACCATGACCCACGCAAAAAACAGATGCCAGCGCCGGCCGTTGGCGAGATCTTGGTAGGACGGAATCGTGATCCAGCCCGGAAACGCGCGGCCCGTCTTCCCACCCATGCCGTCATCGGTCCATCCCAGCCATCCGGTCGTGGTAAAGGTGCGCCCAAAAACCGTCGTCGTTCCAATGTTATCGCGCGGCGAAGAGATTTGCAGGACGCGCCGTGACATATCGGTCTTGTCCGATGCGTCGAGATAGGGCGCGGCGTTGAAGATTTGCAGACCGCTGCTAACCAACGCCAGAAATGCGATGAAGAACAGCCAATGCGTCAAACGCGTGACCGCCGAGTGCCGGTAGACGACCTTTCCCGTTTGCATTCGCTGCTGTACTAACGCGGGCGAGGCCGGGACGGATGGGACCGAGAACCCCGGCGGCATGGCTGCAGTACTCCGCTGTCAGGCCGAAGGCCCGGTCGCGCAGGTTCGGCTGGATCGGCCCGACGTTCGCAACGCACTCGATGCGGATTTGATCGAGCAGCTGCATTCCACCTTCGAACGGTTAGCGAACGATCCGGCGATTCGCGCAATCGTGCTTTCCGGCGAAGGCAAAGTTTTCTGCGGAGGCGCGGACGTTGCGATGATGCGCGAATCGCTCGAACTCACGCGCGAACAAAACGTCGCGGGCGGGCGCGCGCTTTCGGAAATGTTCCGCGCGATCGACCGCTGCCCCAAGCCGGTCGTCGCCAAGATCCACGGCGCCGCACTCGGCGGCGGTTCGGGACTGGTAGCCGTTTGCGATATTGCGATCGCAGCTTCCGATACGGTGTTCGGCTTCACCGAAGTAAAGCTCGGCATCACGCCGGCCGTCATCTCACCGTTCGTGCTTTCGAAGATCGGCGCGTCGCACACCCGCGCGTTATTTCTCACCGGCGAACGCTTCGACGCTAAGCGCGCGCAAGCCATAGGCTTGGTTCACGAAGTCGTCGGCGGCGACACGCTCGACGTCGCGGTGGAACGCGTAGTAACTGAAATTCTCAGCGCCGGACCGTCCGCCATCGCGGCGACGAAGAAACTGATCGCGCGCGTGCGTGAAACTGCGTACGATGAATCGCTCGAGTTGACGGCCGAAGCAACTGCCATGCAACGCGTCTCGCCGGAAGGGCAAGAAGGTTTGCGTGCATTCCTCGAGCGGCGCTCGCCAAGCTGGAAATGAGCATGCCACAATTCGTGCGCGTCTGCGAAATGGGCGCGCGCGACGGTCTGCAAAACGAGCACGCGGTGGTTTCAACCGACGATAAAGTGCGCTACATCGACCTGCTCAGCGAAACGGGGCTGACGCTGATAGAAGCCACGTCGTTCGTCAGCCCGAAAGCTATTCCGCAACTGGCCGATGCGGCCGACGTCTTCTCCCGCATACGCAAGAAGCCGGGCGTGCGATATCCCGTGCTCATTCCCAATCTGCACGGCCTAGAACGCGCCAAAGAAGCCGGCGCCAACGCGATCGCGGTGTTTACCGCCGCCTCCGAAGAATTCACCAAGCGCAATATCAATATGACGATCGACCAATCGCTCGAAACGTTCCGGGACGTTGTGCGGAATGCCAAAGAGAACGCCTTCTGGGTTCGCGGGTACGTTTCGACGGCTTTCGGCTCGCCGTTCGGCGACCGGGTGATCCCGAGCTTGGTGGTCGACGTCACGCTAAAGCTCTTTGAAATGGGATGCGACGAAGTATCGATTGGCGATACGATCGGCGTCGGGGTTCCAAGCCAAGTTGACGAGCTCGTCCCGCTGCTGCTGCGCGAATGTGCGGTCGACAAAATCGCGCTGCACTTTCACGATACGCGCGGAACCGCGCTGGCCAATGTGTACGCCGCCTTGCAGCACGGGATCGCGATCTTCGATTCGAGCAGCGGCGGGCTGGGTGGCTGTCCGTACGCTCCGGGCGCCACGGGAAATCTCGGAACGGAGGATCTTCTCTACATGCTGCACGGGATGGGCATCGAGACCGGCGTCGATCTCGACAAAGTGCGCGCGGCTTCGCGCTTTATCGCGGGCGTGCTCGGCCACGAGCTCACCAGCAAAACGTTTCAGGCTTTGGAGCGGACCCTTCGACCAGGCTCAGGAGTGGCCGCACCGTGATTATTCGCGCCGGACTTCTCTATGACGGCTCGCTGGACGCGCCGCGGAAAAACGTCGACCTGGTCATAGAAGGCGGCGCTATTCGCGAGCTGCGCGACGCGACCGGGGATTGCGACCTGCAAGCGGCCTGCATCACGCCCGGACTCGTCAACGCGCACGCGCATCTTGAAATGAGCGGCGAGCCGGATCCGATGACCACCATCCTGGCGATGCCGCCGCTGCAGCGCATGCTGCGCGCAGTCGAAAACGCGCAGAAGTCGCTGCGTGCCGGCGTGACGGCCATTCGCGAACCCGGCGGCTCGGAAGCAATTTCGATTCTCGTTCGGGATGCGATCAACGAAGGCCGCATCGCCGGCCCGCGCATTGCAGCTGCCGGCTTCATCCTCTGCATGACCGGCGGCCACGGCTGGTTTTTGGGACGCGAGGTAGACGGGCCGTGGGATGCACGCAAAGCGGTGCGCGAGCAGCGCAAAGCCGGCGCCGACTGCATCAAGCTGATCGCAACCGGCGGAGTCTTGACCAAAGGCGCAGTTCCCGGCTTGGCGCAGCTCTTGGAAGAAGAAATGCGCGCAGCTTGCGACGAGGCGCACCGCCATCAGATGCGCGTCGCCGCGCACGCGATTGGAACCGAAGGCATAAAAAATGCGCTGCGCGCCGGCGTCGATTCCATCGAGCACGGGCATATGCTCGACGATGAAGCGCTGGGTCTTTTCAAGAAAACAGGCGCGTATCTCGTGCCGACGCTAACCGCGCCGACGTGCATCTTGGAGCACGCCGAAGAGGGCGGTCAGCCCGACTATGTCGTGCGCAAAGCGCGTGAGATCAACGAATACATGCTGCGCAACATTCGCAAAGCGTTCGAAAGCGGCGTGAAGATCGCGGGCGGCTCCGATGCGGGCACGCCATTCAATTACCACGACAAGTACGCCGAGGAAGTGATCCTCATGCAGCGTCTGCTCGGCATGAGCGCGCAACAAGCGCTGCACGCGGCAACTGCAACCGCCGCCGAACTGATCGGCCTGCATCGGGGCGTGCTCGCGGCAGGCGAACCGGCCGATATGCTTTTGCTCGATCGCGATATTGCAAACGATTTAACCGTGCTGCGTACGCCGAGCGCAGTTTTCAAAGCCGGCATACGCGCCGGCGTATGAATCTCACCGGGCTGCGCCTAGCTGTTCTCGCGCCGATAACGTGGCCCACGCCGCCGCCGGGTTACGGACCGTGGGAGCAAGTTGCGTTTAATATCGCCGACGGCATGCGCCGGCGCGGTCTCGACGTCACGCTGTTTGCGACCGGAAACTCCGCGTTCGAAGGCAAGCTTGAATCCATCGTTCCGACGGGACTCGGCGAAGATCCGAATCTCAACGGCGAGGTTTTCTCCGCGCTGCATATGGCTAATCTCTTCGACCGCGCGCACGAGTTCGATTTAATCCACAATAACCTGGACTGGAAACCAATGACGTACGCGCTCGGCAGCAAGGCTCCGCCGCTCGTCACGACGATCCACGGGTTCTCGAGTCCGCAGATTCTGGCGGCCTACTACGCGTGCGCTTGGCGCAGCTTCTTCTGTTCGATCAGCGACGCCGATCGCGATCCCGG
>PLLF01000057.1 GCA_003140855.1 Vulcanimicrobiota bacterium | reverse complement strand
CCGACGGTTTTTAAAGCCTTCGTGGCGGCGTTTCGAATGGGCGCCGTTGCGGACGCAAGGGCCTAGAGGTACGTAGCCGCCTCAAGTGGTTCAGGGAGCACGAGGTCGTGCTCCTGGGCATAAACGCGCGCCCGCGAAAGCGTTTCTTCGTCGAAGCTTAGCACCTCGATCCCGACAACGTTTCCGCTCGAATCCAGATCCGCAGCGACCGTCCCGTTTTCCCAGACTTCTACCGTTTCGGCGACGTCAGCTTTCGAATAGCACACATAGCCCGCTTCCGATTCACTATCGATCTCCACGGCTTGAGGATTGGTCATCATACGTCTCCCGGTTTACGCCAGTCGGCCCACGCTACGGTTATCACCATGCCATCGGCGCTGACGGTCACTCGGATACGATAGCCGCTTACGGGGCCTTGCCCGTAGCAATTCTTCGTACCTTGACGCCCCTTGGAAACCGCCGCCGGCCAAGAAGCGACGGCGGCGGCGTCCGATTCCGGGATGCGGCGACGTCGCATCTGTTTGATTGCGTACTTGCTGAATCGCACGCATATGTATCACGACGAGCCGCCGTTTTAGCAAGAGCTACGAACGAGCCGCAGTCTTCGGTGCGCCGAGCGCTGCCGCAATTTGCACGACGTCGGCTTCATCCAGCGACAGCTGCCCCATCGCCTGCTCGTAGACGGTAATGGTTTCTTCACACTTGCTGCTCGCCGCACGCTCTTCGCGTAGACGTTTGATCTCCTCGGTAACGCGCCGTGCGAGTTCGTCCGAAATATCGACGCCTTGTTTCGACAATTCTGCAGCGTGCTTGCGCAGCGTGTCTTTCACGAGTGCAACGCCCGAATGTTTGCCGAAAATCCACGAAATCTCGCCGCCGACGAGCTTGGCCGGCACCGCCTCGTACATGCGGCGGTCGATCAGCATCGCTTGCGTGTGAATGCCCGATTCGTGCGCGAAGACTTTGGAGCCGACGATCGGTTCGTGCTGCTGCATCGGCACGCCGCTCATGCGTTCCATGAATCGCGCCAGGTCACGCAGCTTGTCGTATTTGAAACCTGGAATTTCGATACCGTAAAGAACGTTGAGCGCTGTTACGAATTCGTGGAGCTTCACGTTGCCGGCGCGCTCGCCGTACCCGTTGGCCGTCACCGAGACGACTTTAAAGCCGCACGACACCGCCGTTATCGCGTTGATCGTTCCGAGCCCGTAGTCGTTGTGAAAATGACAGACCATCGGCAAATCCTTGGGCATTGCCTCGACGATGCGCGTGCAGTACCAGCGCGCGGCTTCGGGCGTCAGGCAGCCGACTGTATCCGGCCACGCCGGCCGGTCGCCGCCGGCTTCGAGGCTACGTTTGAAATAGCGGATGAAATAGTCGACGTCGCCGCGGCTGCCGTCCTCGGCGCCGAACTCGATGCTCGTCACCCCGCGGCTCTTGGCGTAGCGAATCGCGTCGCACTGGAGCTTGATGTTCGCTTCGCGATAAAAATCGAGCGGCAGGTCAAGCCATTCTCGTTCGTCGCGGCCTTCCAATTTTAGCAGCGTTTTCCCGATTTTGTATTTCAAATGCAAATCGCTGCCGCTCGTAAAGATGAAGAACGTCACCTCCGAGGGTGACACGCCAACTTCTTCCAGCGTCTTAGCGGTAACATCGATGTCTTTGGGATTGCTGCGGCACATGACGACGATCTCGACGCTCCCGAGCTCGCCGCGCCGTTTCGACTCCATCACCAACTGCAACGTCTTACGGTCGCCTGCCGACGCTGCCGGAAAGCCCACGCTCATGATGTGCACGCCGATATCGGCAAGGTGCTTGGCAATCTCGCGTTTTTGTTCGGGCGTGTAGCACACGCCCGGCATCTGCTCGCCGTCGCGCAGCGTTTCGTCGTAGATGCGAATCTCGAACGGATCCGGGAACTTCAACTCTTTGGTGAATTCACGCGGATCGCGAATCAGCTGCCCGATCGGCTCTTTAAGTTCCACGCTCAGAGATTCTCGTCGCGCCGGAGAAGCCCCGCGTCCGCCGCTGCGCTGGACTGCGCGCGCCGCGTGTAGACGCGAAGCTCGGAGATATCCCGCGGAAAGAGCAGTTCGAGCGTCCAGTCAAACGCCACGCGCAGCTTGCGGTCCAACCCGGGCAGGCGCGCCAAGTAATACGTCCGCCACAAGAACCAAGCCAGAAAGCCGGTCAGCACCCGATTGCCCGGCAGTTGCGCCACCGCTTTACGCGCGCCGAGCGACGCCATCATGCCAAGCGACGTATATCGAAACGGTCGCGTCGGACGGCCGCGCATCGTCGCGACCAAATTGTCTGCAAGCAGCGGCGCTTCGCGAATCGCGTGCTGCGCCGTCGGTGGAAAATATTTGCCCGTACCATCCGGAATCGCCGCGCAATCGCCACAGGCCCAAATTCCCGGAAAGCCTTCAACGCTCATATCGGCGGCCACGAGAATCGCCCCGTTTTTCGCGTGCGGCAAAGATTCGCTGCCCGCGAGCAAGCGCGGCTTAATGCCGGCGCTCCAAACGATCGTCTGGGTTTCGATGCGCTTGCCGCTCGCGAGCTCGATGCCCTCATCGTCGGCTGCACGCACGCCGTCGCCGGTTAGCACTTCGACACCGCGTCCGCGCAGGAATTTCTCCGCGTACGAACCCATGCGCGCGGGTAAACCGGGCAGTAAGGTCGCTCCGCCTTCGATCAAGACTATCCGCACGTCACGGTGACGCACGCGCGGATAAAATCGCCCGACGCTGTGAAACAGCTCGACCATCTCGCCGGCGGTTTCAACGCCCGTGAATCCTCCGCCGACCACCACGAGCGTCAGCAGCTTCTTGCGTTCGGCTTCCGGGGCGTCGTCGGCCAGCTCGAGCAGCCAAATGAACCTGTTGCGAAGGATCGCGGC
>PLLF01000011.1 GCA_003140855.1 Vulcanimicrobiota bacterium | reverse complement strand
GTCCAACATCCGGAGCCACGAATGAAAGAGCCCTCGCGACGCAAGGGCTCTTTTCGACAATAACGTGCGTGCACGGCTCATCCGTCGACCAAGAGCCTAGTACCCCGTATATTCTTCCACACGGACGTCATCACTGGATACGCCGGTTCCCACGAGCATAGTCTGCAGGCCTTTTACCATCCCAGGCGGTCCGGTGATGTAGTAGATAGCGTTCTTCGTCGCTTCGGCATATTTTGCCAGCAATTCGGCGTCGATCTGGCGCGTCTCGCCACTCCAGGATTGCTTGGAGTCTTTCATGTCCGTCATCGTCGGGATCAGAGTATAGTTGGGGTTGATTTGTTGTAACGCTTGCAGTTCGGTCAAAAACGCTGCGTCCTCGGGCCGGCGGTTGGAGTAGAACAGCACTATGCGATGGGGAAGTTTCAGGTGAGCCGCTTGGAAAGCGATGCTGCGAAACGTCGTTACGCCAATGCCCCCTGTGAGCAACACCGCGGGACGAGCAGCGTTCTTGTGTAATGTCAGATCCCCAAATGGTCCCTCGATTGTCGCTCCACTCTCTAACGGTTCTGATTTCAGGACTCGTTTAAACGCCGTGTCTCGCATACGCGTTGTGATCATAATAGTTTCTTCATACGGTGCACTTGCGATGGAAAAGCCGCGCTTATTCCCTTCGCCGTCCGTTTCAGGCGGATTCGGAAGCGTGATGTCGACGAACTGTCCGGCAATAAACGTCCAGTCGGGTGGCTTCTGAAATTCGAAAGCCATCGTGCCATCGGCGACTTGCCGACGTGCTTTGAGCGGTGATAAAAATGTCGGCCACGTTGTTGCGGTTTCCACAGGCGGACCTTCAACAAACCGTACCTGAGACCTACGGTCGCGCGATCGAGATCAATGTGCGATCTCGCACGCCCGCTTCGCGATGATGGCGCGACGCAGGAGGTTCTTGAACCGTACGAAGAGCATGCCAACGCGAAAGGCATGCGAGCCCTACTTACGCTCGGACATGGGACCGCGGGTGAGGGAGAACTCGCGCAGCTCATACGCGGAGCCGCGATCGAGTCGCTGGTCGACGTCCGCACGGTCCCCAAGAGCCGCCGACATCCGCAGTTTTGGCGCGAAGAGATGGAATGCTGGGTGCCAGAACGCAGCGGAAGCACCTATCGCTGGGAGCCCGCCCTGGGCGGCTTTCGCAAGGTCAATCGCAATAGCCACAACGTCGCGCTACGTCATCCCTCATTTCGCTCGTATGCTGATTATATGGAAACCGACGCTTTCGCACTCGCGCTCCGCGAACTTCTCGTGCAAGTAACGATCGCGCAGGTAGCGATCATGTGTTCAGAGACGGTTTGGTGGCGCTGCCACCGTCGACTCATCTCGGATGCCGCGCTCCTCCTCCATGGCGTTCCGGTGCAGCACTTGATGCACGACGGCAAACTTCGTCCGCACATTCCCACGGCGGGCGTTCGCGCGACGCCGGAAGGAAAGCTCCGTTACGACGTACTTTTCGAGGCCGACGACGCTATGGGGAGCGTCAAGAGATCATGAAACGGGTAGACTCCAATCACGTCCTTTCTGCAAGGGATGGTTTAAATTCGTTTTGACTGAATTGCCCGCTAAAATGGCGAATCGATCTTTTAAGGAAAGCCTCAGGAGCAATCTTCGATGACACGGGTCTACGCGAAACGCGATGTGCACTGCCCGTTCAGCGCCACGATCGATACGATCAAGCACCTTCACGGTAGCAGCGCGGGGCATCGCGTCGGCCCGTTCTCGAGCATTCGCACGCACGTCCACTGCGATATCGCGGAAATTCGCGACCTCACCGACGGGACGCGCATTCACGAAGCGCTCACGTTTCGGTGGAGAGCACATTCATGGATTCCGTTGCCGGTCATGAGCGGCCTGATCACGGTACGGCCCAATGGCCTCGCGACGGAGCTGCGGATGGAAGGCACTTATGTGCCGCCACTCGGACCACCGGGGCAATTGTTCGACCGACTCATCGGCCACCGTATCGCGCAGCGTACGGTGAACCGCTTCTTGGATGAGTTGCGCAATTTTATCGAGCAAGAGCGGCAAAAAGAGCGCCGCGACCACGCGATAACAGCGTGATTGGCACTATGAAACAGCAGATACGAGTAAAGCGCGCCTACGACAAACCAGCCAGAGGAGACGGATTTCGCGTCCTCGTCGATCGCCTCTGGCCGCGGGGCGTAAAGAAAACGGATCTCCAACTCGATACCTGGGCCAAAGGATTGGCTCCCAGTACCAAGCTGCGTAAATGGTTTGGACACGATCCCCGAAGATGGCCTGAGTTTCGCAAGCGCTATAAGGCGGAGCTTACGCAATCTCACGCGACTAAGAGCATCGGCGAAGTTCTAAATGCGGCGAAGCGCACAAAGACGATTACGCTTGTGTACGGCGCGAAGGATACCGAACACAATGAGGCTATCGTGCTGCGCAAACTGTTCGAACGGATAGCAGCGCTCCACCATGGTGATCGCTGAGCACGCCCTTGCACGCATCACTTCCCGTGCGCCCGCCGTATCGGCTGGATCTGACGGTGGAGGCGTTACGGCGCGTGCCCGGCAACGTCGTGGACATTATGACGCCCGATGGACGGTACCTTCGGGCACTATCCCACGCAGGCCACGTCAACGTGGTTGAAGTGCGGCAGGTCAACCGCGACAAACTTGACGTTCGAATTACCGGGCGCGCTGCACGGGCTCACCTACAGACGATCGCGGCGATGCTCGGAACCGAAGTCGATCTGCGTGATTGGTACAAACGCGCCAAATGTTTTCTATGGCTCAAGCGTCTGGCGACCGAGCTGCGCGGCGTAAAGCCACCGCGTTATCCGGAACTCTGGGAGGCGCTGTGCCACGGGATCGTCTTTCAGCAACTAAGCATCGCAGCAGCGGCCGCGATCATGCAGCGCTTTGTCGAACGGTTTTCCAGTCCGGTACAACATGGCGCCATCTCACTCTATCCGTTTCCGCGACCGGAGGCCGTCGCCGAAGCGCGTGAACGAGATTTTCGCGATATCGGGTTGAGCCGGATGAAAGTGTCATACCTTAGGGCAGCGGCTCACGCAATTATGAGCGGGGCTATCGACCCATTGCGTATCGATCGGCTTTCGAGCGAGGCGGCGATCTCCGAGCTGCGAACGATACAGGGCATCGGACGATGGAGCGCGGCCGTGGTTCTGCTGCGCGGCTTTGGGCGCCTGGACGTTTTTCCGCCCACGGACTCCGGTGTCTCGCGGGCCATGAAGTTGCTGTCATCAAACCCGAGAATCGACGAACAAAAAGTGCTGGCTGCGCTGGATGGCGTGCGCGGAATGCTGTACTTCCATCTGCTTCTGGGCAGGCTCCGCGGGATTCGGTCTCTTACGAATGATTGAGCGGCGTTCAATCCGCGAGTTTCCTCAACGCCGAGCCCTTGTGCATCGCAATGTGATCGGTCTTATCACTCTTGATCTCGTATTGCGGTTCATCCTCGCTGGCATGAACCGTGTATCCCTTGAATTGGACTCTGGATGTGACCACTCTCGTGATCCTGCCGCTGACGCGGCCGGCTTCCGAATTCCAGCTCACATGGCCGCCCTTGCGGAATCGCCGCTTCGTCATTTTTATCTTGTATCGCGCCTTTCAAGCGATACCTCCTGGCCGCCCTAACGCAGTGAGCGACGTGCGATTGCCGGTCTGGCTAGGTTCCTCATAATGGCCTAACGAATTCAAGAGTTATTCTTTCCAGTAAGGTAATCAAATGATTACGACAATTCAGGCTTGCGCATCGATTGGCACATTCCTCATCTTTGTCATCACGGCTTTTCTGGCATTACGTCAATTACGACTAGCCAACAGAAGTAGTCAGCTCGCCGGGCTCCAAGCAGTTTCATCTCATTTCAACGGCGCAGATTTTGAGAAGTGGTTTAAGTTTATTTTGACCGAATTGCCCATCAAGATGGCCGATCGATCCTTTAGGGAAAGTCTGGGCAGTAATCCAATAGATCGTGATGTGCATCTAGAAATTAAACTCGCAGATCTGTATGAAGAAGTGGGCGTTTATGCAAAATACGGCGTCGTTTCCGAGATGCCGTTGATTGAAGTTCTGAGAGGGGGTCCGGATACCGCATGGGAGGCGTTGCGCGCGACCGTGTCATTGTATCGTGAGATCTGGGGGCCCTCATATTACCGAAATTTTGAGTATCTTGCGAATCGCTCACGCATGTTTTATGGGAAACTCGATCCAAAGCGAACCTCGCAGAGACCTGCGGTCACCTGAAAGATTAAGAAGGCAAAATTTCTGATGAAGAGCGCATCACTTGTTGTCCGCGATAACGCGGAACCCGAAGACGTTGCGCTCTTTTCATCTTTCATAGCAAGCGCGACGTTTTGGCTGCTCCTAACGACGGCAGTCGGCTTACTCTTGAGCTTCAAGTTCCCATACCCCGACTGGGCGACAAGCCCGTTCTTATCGTTTGGGCGGCTTCGAGCTATCCATACGAACGGCACCTTCTACGGCTGGGCTTCGATTGCACTCTCCGGTACAGCGATCTATGTGGCGGCGCGCACGTCGGGGATTGGCGTGTCCAACAAGTGGCTCGCATGGCTCTCGCTGGCCTGCTACAACCTGGCAGCAATCTGCGGAACGATCACGCTGGATCTCGGGATCAACTACGGAGACCAGGAGTATCGCGAGTGGGTCTGGTGGGTAAAGGTCATCTTCTTGCTCGGCGTACTGTTGAGCGGGTTGACGGTCGTGCAAACCGTGGCAAATCGAGTGGAGCGCGAAATCTATATCTCCAACTGGTACACGATCGGCGGTTTTGTCTTTACGCCAATCCTCGCGATCGTCGCCATTATCCCCGCGTATCAGGTCGGCCTTGGCCAGGTCGCCGTCCAGGGTTTTTTCATGCACAACGCGGTCGGCATGTGGTTCACGTTCCTTGCGCTTGGAATTACATACTACGCGCTGCCAAAATTGTTGAATCGACCGATCTACTCGTACGCTTTGGGCGTGCTGGGCTTTTGGACCAACCTCGTATTCTATCCGGTTATCGGCGCGCACCACTTCGAGTTTTCGCCTTTGCCGTGGTGGTTTCAGACGCTCGCGATCGTCTTCAGCGTCGGCATGCTTGTTCCGGTATGGGCGGGCACGGCGAACTTCGCACTTACGATGCGTGCTCGCGGGGAAACGGTGCGTCGCTCATATGCCCTGCCCTTCATCGTCGTCGGTGTGGCGTATTATTTCCTCGGATCTACCCAAGGCACGGTCGAAGCATTCCGAAGCCTTCAGACCATATGGCACTTCACGAGCTTTACGATCGGGCATTCGCATGCGACGATGTACGGCTTTATTACCTTCATTGCATGGGGCGGTATCTACGCTTTGCTTCCGCGAGCCACGGGAAAACAGCCGAGTTTGTTGGCGACCGGCTTACATTTCTGGTTCGCGACAATCGGCGTTACGGCGTACGTCATCGCCTTGTCGATTGGAGGGACAATTCAGGGCTTAACCTGGGCCGCGGGAAACCCGTTTATCGCCTCCGTAGATGCGGCCGCGCCATTCTGGGTGGCCAGAGCCGTCGCCGGATCGCTCATGTTCCTCGCGCACATCATCTTTGCATATAACGTATACCTGATGACGCTCGCTCCCGGTCGAGAGAGCGATCACTGGGAACCCCAGAAACCAGAGAGGGCAGCGACGGCATGAACCGCGGGATGAACAACGTTTGGTCCTTGGTCCTCGTAAGCGCGATCGTCTACGCGGCGCTCGCAATACTTATGGGCGTTGTCCCCGGCATGGTGCTCTCGAGGACTCCGCCAACCGTGGGTTTGCACCCGTACAGCGTACAAGAACAACGCGGGCGAGATATTTATGTGAGCGAAGGCTGCGAATATTGTCACACACAGAACGTTCGTCCACTTAAGCAAGACGAAGTTTTCGGCCGCCCCTCGACCGCGGGCGATTACGCGTACGACACGCCGGAACTACTGGGCGATCATCGCAACGGACCCGATCTGACGAACATTGGCGGACGACAACCAAGTAAGATCTGGCAATACATCCACCTATGGGAGCCAAGGAGTGTCGTTCACGGATCGATCATGCCGCGATATACATGGCTTTTTGCCGTCAAACCAAAAGCTGATCTGGGTGACGAAGTCGTGCCTATTCCATCCGGTTTCGGGCCGGCGCAAGGCGTGGTGGTTACCACTACGCAAAGTCGTGACTTGGTTTCATATCTGGAATCGCTCAAACAGGTGTCCCTAACCAAGAGAACCGGTAAATGAACGATATGAATATGAAACCAGCTTCCGGCGATTGGTTGGGGTGGATCATCGTCGTCGTGGGCGCCTTGGCGACGATCTGGACGATCGGCGCATCGATTTACTGGATCGCGCGACCCGGCGAACGTGAGCCGGAGCATCCCAAGAATCTCATCCTGCGGAGCGATCGATGATGTCCGGCGATCAAATGCTGCCGAACGAACCGGAAACGATCAGCATTTTTGTCGATGACGCAACAGAGCCGATATCGGTGTATCGCCCGCCGGCGACGTTCAACCTCGATACGAAGAAGATGGTGGACGGCGAGCACGTCCTACGTATAGAAGCGATAGATGCTGTCGGCAACGTTGGGATTCGCCGTGTCCCGTTCATTGTGGAAAATGGTCCCGGCATAACGGTTACGGGACTGCGCTCCGGCTCGCGCGTACGCGGAATGGTGGAACTGAGCGTCAACGCGTTTAGCTCCGACGAACCGTTCGATCCGGTGCGCGCCGAGTCTGCAGGGCCTGTACCGGTCTGGACCTGGGTATTCTTTGTGATCGTTGTCGCGTGGGCCGGCTGGTATGGAATGGAGTATTTCAAGACGCCGCCCGAGTTCGCCCGGACGCCGACATACGCTGCAAATCCAGCATTGGCGGCAGCAAATGCGCCAGCCACTATAACGTCTGCGCAAACGCCTGCTGCAGTTGGTCGAAATGCTGCTGCGGGAAGTAAGAACGTTGCCGGCTTTGACTACGCAACGCTCGGGGCACAGGTCTACAGCCAAAACTGCCAGGCTTGCCATGGGGCAGAAGGAGCTGGCGTACCCGGTACGTTTCCGGCCCTAGCCAACGATCCGGTCGTGAACGGCAAGGATGCAGACATGCACATCAGGATTGTGCTGCATGGGCTCTCTGGCAAAGTCATTGCCGGCGTCCGTTATTCTGCGCAGATGCCCGCGTTCGGCTCGCAACTCACCGATGCGCAGATTGCGGCGGTCATAGATCACGAACGGACGTCGTGGGGAAATAACGGGCCAACGGTAACACCGGATGCGGTTCGGGCGAATCATTGACCCCCACGTTTGACCCCCGCCGCATCCCGCTAGATACGTCTAAACTGTCCTTAAACCACCGCATCCACGAGAGATTCAGAACTCGCCGCAGGCGTGCCGGTTTCTGTTAATTAGCGGGCTACGAGCGCCGAATCTGAACGCAAGGTACCGGCGGTGACCCGAGGCCCGTGCTATAGGGCGAACGGCGCGCTCTTCCCAAAGTTTCCGGGGTATGATATAGTGTCCGGCTGGTCAGGAGGGCCGGCTGACAATGCTCGACTTACCATTGACCGTGCACATCGTGCCGTGGATCGACCATAACTTTGGTGAATCTATACAGATCGGCGATGTCACGTTCTACCCGTTCGAGCAGGCCCTGGAGGCCATCGCTCCGCGTTTAAGAGGCGACTTTGAAGCTAAGACCTCATACTTTTACGAGGAGCATTCGCTATCTTGGCTGATCAGAAATTTGCGCGATGCGAGCGATGTGTTCGGAGACTACGAGCTAGCCAGAGAGGCCGGCAAAGAATCGCAAAGCGATTCTCCTCTAGAGCTGTCCCCGCTGCAGAATTTGCGTCGGCTTGGAGACGAGCTCTCTCCCCCAAAGCCGCTGAGACCACTTATTGCTTTCTCGGCTGACGACATAGGCAAAACGCGAGTTAGCTGCGCGCTAGATGTTTGGGCGATGGCAACGATCATAAGAAATGAGAGCGGAGCCTTCAACGCGACCTCAACGCTTTTTCAATCTTTCGGTCAGTCTCTAGGCGGCGAAAGCGGCTTCGTTGCCGATGTGCGCACAACGCTGACGGGTACGAGCTGGAACATGTTTTACGGTCCTGACCGCGTAGAGCTCCGGCCGCATCATGCGGGCCATTTTCATGGCGACGCCGAGCCGGATTTTATGCAGGCACTATATATGGCTGCGATGTTGCCGGAAGGTGAGCACATTGCGAGAGCGCTCGAAGCGTTCCGGTTTGCGACATCGCAATCCCCGGACCTGTCGCCGACTGTCCTACACACGATGTTTGCGGCAGCGGCGACAGAGATCATTTTCACGTCTGGGCCCGACAAGGCGGCAGTTCTAGAAAAAAAGCGCATTAACAAGCTGCTGAAGCCCATCTTGGGGGTGCCGACCAATACTACGGACAGGTTGCGCCCGAGCGAACCCCCAAGGCACGCGATCACACGCGCGTGGTATGTGCTGCGTAACCTAAGGAATAACTGGTGGCATCCGAATGTCTCGCTGCCCGCAACCGGCTATCGGTTACAACGTCAAAGGCTTGTTTCTCCGATGTTGATTTCGTTGCGCGTCGTGTATGCGCTTGCGCTGGCCAGATTGGCCGAGATGAGCCTGGTTGCCTATGATTCGGAGCTCATCGCAGACGTCATCGCAATTGAACGCTGGCTTGGGCATTTAGGGCCCGAACTCGAGGACGGGCTGCCGCCATTCGGAACGTCGGATATCGCGAATAGGATGGCTTGGAACGAACGCTCGAGGCAGGCGTCGCATCTGGGAAACTTTCTCGCCGATGAGCGCTTCCGGATAAGGTTCAAGCGACATCTTGAGGCGACGCAGTTGACAATTTGACCGACCCGTGAGGGGGTCGCGACGCCGGGCCTGAGTTGTACCTCAGTTGTACCTCAGCCCGTTTTGTTGGTTGGTTCGGTTCAGCTCATCTACGCACGAATTCGTGCTTGCGGCGCGGAAACAATGGTGGGCGGTATTGGGATTGAACCAATGACCTCTTCCGTGTCAGGGGCCCGCCGACGCAAATAGGCACGGCGATCCGACCGCATTCGTGCGTAAAACGATCCGTCATCGTCCGGCGAAAGTCCCCTGGGTCTGATCGCGTGGTGGTCAAAGTGGTGGTCACAATATTTGACTACTAGACGAGTTTGGCGCGACCGCCGGGCAAGACTTGAAACTGCTTACCTGAGCCGGGCGGGTTGGTACCTTCACGCGTGAAGTAAAGCGTCATAGCCTCGGAGATGTCGTTGCCGGGTGGATCGCTTTCCCATGTTAGAGTCTCGTCGTCGACGGTGATTCTAAACGCGCGGCCGTGTGGCAAATCCGAGACGTGATTATGGTATCGCATACGGAACAGTAATTCGGGCGACTGCTCTAGCCTGCCTGGCCGCTAATGTCCGCCGATGTAGCCGTCCCACCCACCGGGAGGGCCTGCTGAAATCCCCATGACTGCGGGCTGCGGGCTAATGGTAATTGGCGCACCGTTGGCGGGCTCGTGTTCGGTGTGATAATCGCGAACGTTTGAATCAATAACCGTCAGGTGGCTGTCGCACGTCCAGAGGTGCTCCGTGCAAGCTTGATCCTGCGATGAGACGTAGGGCGTGACGGCGGCAAAAAACGCGCCAGCTATGGCGCCCGTCTTGAGGCCGTACAAGTTTTTCTTCAACATGGCCTAGACACTTCGCGGAATCGACGGCGCTTTCTTGGCTCGGCGCATTATCGCATCAGTGCTGGTCATTAATCACGTCTTAACCAGCGGCGAATCTAGCTCGGACACTTTGTACCCTCCGGTGTACCCCTCACTCGGTCGGATTGTGTAGGACTGCGGCGTATTACTTCGTGCTCAAAATGGTGGGCGGTATTGGGATTGAACCAATGACCTCTTCCGTGTCAGCGAATCTCATTACGCCGGTTTGAGCCCGTCATGCCGGGCTTCCTGGCAACGTCGCGGGGTTAATTTCGAATATATTAACCCTTACACTGCCAGTTGTCACCGGGTTTTACCGGCCTTTTTTCGCGGCTGCGCTGCATTCGTGCCGTAGATCTCAACGGCGTCAACGAGCTCAGGATCCAAGAGCTCGCGGTAGGCGGTATCGCTCATTCGTGAGGTCGTATGCCCCATCTTGCGCGCTTGCGCGTGGCCTGATATCCCCTGTGATCTCGCCCAGCTGTTACCAAGCGTCTTGAGGGAATAAAAGGTCGGGCCATCCGGTAGCGCGAGGTCGCGCTTGATCTGCTTCCAGTATGCATCGAATGTGTCTTTGTCGTACGGCTTTCCGTTCTCGCGGCAAAAGACAAACTCCGAAGCTGGGCCTACGGAACGTTGGTCCTTTTGAACCGCTCGGAGCATTGCAGTCAATGCTGCCGGCATTGGCAGGGTGCGATCGGATTTTTCGCCTCCCTTGCCGTGCTCTCGGATCCGGTACGAACTGTCCTCGGGCTTCTCTTTCTTGTTCCAGACCATCGCCGCGTGAAGTTTCACGGAATGATTTCGCATGTCAACGTCGGCCCATCGCAGCGCAAACATTTCGGAAGGCCGACAGTTCATGACAAACTCGAATGCGACTGGCAGCCGCGATTTTAAGGGAAGTCGAGGATCCCAGATCTTACCGAGGATTAGCGCGACGTCGAAAACTCTCTTTGCCCTCCTGACGACCCGCAGCTGTGGGACGTCCTCGAAGTATGCCGTGCGATGGCGCGGTAGGTGTCGTTTTGCCATTTTAAAAGCTAAGATCAGGTCGCACCGTACAAGGTTATAGGTTTCGGCGCTGGACGCGCGTTTGGTCAGTTTGTGGAAAAACTCCTCAACGCTGGCGATGGAAAGGCGTTCTAACCGTGTGTCCGCAAGATCCTCGGCCCACTCGGCCTCTAAGACATACCGGCGCAAGCGCGATCGGCGATGTTCCAAGCGAGTTGCAGATAAGTCGCCCTGCCTCGCGCGGGCTTCTTCGTATGGAATGAAGTGATCTCGGAGCAGCTCGGCAACAGTAATCTTCGAGTCGAGCGGTTTCTGTTGCCACCCATCTCTTTCTCTATACTGGCTTCGTTTGGCGTCCGCTTCGCGCGCCGAGAGGGCGTAAAAGTCCTTCGGTCTTGGGCGTACGTTCTTGTCGTTCGCCGGAAAATTGAGCCTTGCCCTGTAGTACAGCCGCCCGCGAATCGTGACTTTTGTGATGTTGAGATATTTTCGCATGCGCGTGCGTTTGAATTACCGACGTCGGCCAGCGATATAATCGCGCACGGCCCGTTCCGATATGCGCCACGTTGGCCTGCCTCGGCCGGGGTTCTTAGAAATGTTCACAGCAGGTAGCTCTCCACTCGCGATCAGCTCATGCACGTGGTCAACCTTGCAGTCAAGCATGGCGGCAACCGCGCGCGGTTTAAGCGGCCCTGCCCGGCGCTGACCGCCGTCGCGGGGTGCGCCGGCGCCAGGCTCCTGAGCGTGAACGAACTTCTTTGCCACTTCTAGCATTTCGCGATCGCTCGCGCGGCGCGCCATCAGTCGTTTTTCTAGCACGGCGACGACCCTCTCGAAGCGCTAGGCGCAACGTTGCGGCGGCGCAAACCATGCTTCAAGCGTATCATGGCGCCGCGCTGATCCAAAACAACCTGGTTTGATTGGCGCACAGAAGAACGAAGCGACGTCCTCGGAGTCACGAGCGGAGCCTCCGACTCGCCACGAGCAGCGCGGGTACAAGTGCGCCCTCAAGGACGTCGGCGTCAATTCGGAAATCCGCGCAGGCCTGACGTCCTGCCTCACCACGAACGAACGCCCGTGTGTGAATTTCGAGAATGTCGAGGTCCGGGTAAATGCGCAATGGGTAATACGAGCGTTGATCTATGTAGAGCGTCGCGACCGCATATCGGCTACCGCTGTTTTCCACGATTGGCTCGCACTCGATCAGAACGTCGTGAAAGTACTTGAACATAAGCCACTTAAGAACATCGAGCACGGCGCGCAAAGGTGAGGCATCTTTGCGTTCGGTCATACCGGCGGCGCGCCGGCGGAAATGCCCGCCGTGCCTTTTCCCGTCCGTTCTACGTGCCAATCGAGGTGCGTGTGAATGGTGCGGCGGATCGCCGCGATCGCTTCCGCACGAGCACGCCAGTCCGACGGCGGGCGATCCCGGCGCTTTTTCGTCGGCGCGGCGCCGCGAACGTCTTGCGTCTCGCCGGCGGACTCTGAAGATCGCGACGTATGAGCAGCCGCGTCGGCCGCTGCCGGATCGTCGTACGTCCTATCCGACGCCGGATGAACCGCCGCAGCTTCTCTAGTTTCGTGCCCGTCATCATAGAAAGTTCCGTCTGGCTTCGGCTGCGCAGTCGTTGGAGGTGTGACAGATTCGTCGGATCTCTTTGGTGGCACTGAGTCCCGCGATGGACGGGAAGCCGGGCCGGCTTTCTGGGGATTCCCCACTGCAGCAGTCGCCCGATGAACGGATGCGGGTGCTGTGGTTTGCCGTTCACCACCGGAGAATAACTCCGCCTTTGGTTGCGCAGATCGTGGCGCTTCATGAGATTCTTGGGCGCTATCCGCAGTCGAAGCGGGATGCGGATTATGCGCCGGCGGTGGAGGCTGTGGCTGTGCGGCGGCCTTCGCCGCTACGTCGGCGGGGCGCGCGCTTGCGGGCTTGGCTCGCGTTGTCTCGCCGCGAGCGCGATCGTCAACTCGATGATATTTGGTGGTGTCGCTTGCGGACGCGGCTGGTTGAGCCGCCATAGAGCCGGAATCGGGGCGAGGGCCTATTGGCGAATAAGGGCCAGGAGCACCCGCGGCCGGGCCGGCCTCACCCGATCCTGTCACTGCGCCCGCTGCGGAGCGCATCGTATTTGCGCGCAAGAACGCTGCGGCGCTGCCGCCTGTCGCGGCAACGACGGCTACGGTGACTGCGGCTTTGATTGCGTTCGCGATCGGCGCAACGATCTCGTCCCTAACGTTCATGTGTGACGATCCGGTCGTAATACTAGCTGCAATTTTATCCATACGGTGGGTAAGCCACGCGAAAACGAGCGGCGTAACAGTTGCCTCAAGCAAAGCCGATGGCGAATCGAATCCGTTGTGGGTGACCGCGTTATCCCAGACTTGATCGATAACAGCGATGCCTACTCCGACGAACGCGTAAACAAAAAACATGCGCAACAGAACGTTTGCCGCATAGTGAACGATGCCACGGCCTAGAAAAGATGTGAAGTTCGAGCCGAGGAAGCCAACAAAGACGATGCCGAGCCCCAGAACGATTTGGCTTTCGATGAGGATAATGAGTAAATCTGCGGCGATGAAAAAAAACGAACCGACAATCCCGATCCATGCAATCCCCTCAAGTAGGAGAATGCCGGGATTGAGCACGCCGAGAGCGATGGGCAGTGTGATAGGGCCGATGGTGATAGTCCCACTTGTGGCGAAGACGGCGGCACCGTGCGTCAGACCGTAAAGAAAAATTGTGGCGGGACTCAGCGCGGTGCACGCGTTGGGCACCGTCCCGGATCCAAAGACGCTTTGCGCGGTGCTCCCGGTGGCCACCAAGATAGCCAGAGTGCATGCGTGGCTCTGTATCGAGCCAAAAATAGAACTCGTGTATGGCATGACGCCGACGATGACGAGCGCCTTTGCGGCACGCTGAATCCACTCGCCCAGGGCCGCGGAGAACGAAGCCTGACGGAAGGCCATGGTCGCGGAGAGAACGAGCAGCTCGATCGACACAAGCGACGCAAAGATGTAGAGAGCAGCGCGCATGCCGCGTGCGTACATATCGCCGAACGGAATGCCGAGAAACGCACGGAGTCCAGCAGCACCACCTGTCTTGCTGTCGGCCGGCGTGCTCGCCGCCGGTAAGCCCCAATTGGAGTTGCTTGAGCTCGCGCTAGCGGCGGGAGTAGGAGCTGCAGTCTGCGCGTGCGCCGCGCCGACTGCCATCGCTGCAAGCAGCAGCGTGAGAATGGCAAACGATCGCAGCGGGCGCACAGGCTAGATTACGGCTTTGGACTTGGTGATGCCACGGGAACACCCGGGCATCGTTGGTTTGCAGGGCAGGATGATCGAAGCCAGCGATTGATCGTAGCGGAATTACGATCGTCTTGCTCGAGGTGTTTTGTCTGAAGTTTCTGCGCGGCAAGAGCCTCCAAGTAGTAGTTCGTCTCAACTTGTGAACGTAACGCGTCAAGCGTCTGGAGTTTTTGCAGCTGTTCGAGGCTTTGCGCTGCAAGCGTATTGCCGGCCGTCAGCGCGGAGACCTGGCTTTGGCTCGCATTGGCCATGCCGATCATCGTTTTATTGTCAGCGGCTTGCTTCTTAATGGAGCCGGATTGCACGCGCGCGAGTAGGGCGTCGATCAGGCTTTGGAGCGAATGCGCAGCGGTTTGCGTGTTCTTGTCGAGTTGCAAGTAGGTCTGATTGAGCCCGGACTGCGGGCTGTAACCCGGATAGAGCCGGCCGTAAATCTGATCGTATTGCGCTGACTGCTGCATGAGATCGCCCTCTTTAGCAACCAGCTGATCGAGCTCCGCGAGATCGTTTCGAGCGCGGTCCCAAACCTGCTGAGGCAACTGTTGGATGCTCTGCTTCATGTACGCCAGCTGTTGGGCCATCTGCTGAATTTGCTGCAGCTCGTGTTGGATTTGCGCGATTTGCTTCAGCGTCTGGGTTAGCTGTTCGGCGTGTATGATCTGCGCCTGGGTGTAACTGGCGCCATCGAACACCGGGAGCGGGACTTGCGCGGCGGCCGGCTGCGCTTGGGCGAGCATAGCGGCGACCAATGCGATAGAGGTGAGTAACCACGTCATGCGGACGAAGGGGGTCGCGAGCATTCTTTGTGGAGGCGAAAGCGCTAGGCCAGAGCGGCGGGCCGTGAAAGCGGGGTGCATGATTCGTCTTGTTCCTTTCGATACAGTAGGCGCGCGGACGCGGACTCGTCGCGGCGATCTGTGCAAGTATATGGCCCCCGATCTCGTCGGGCAATGGACTGGCACTAATTATCTTGTGGTGTACACCTGTACGCTAACAGGCGCACATGTTCAAACCGAGCCTGAGTGATCCAGCCGAAGGGCTAGCTCAGTTTCGCGTAGAGCCCACGTCAAACGATATCGATCGCGCCACGAATCCCAGATCCTCAAAGAGTCAGGGTGGCACTTCCCTATGACTATGTGACTGTGCACATGATGTGGTACGTCCCTGTGCACTGAAATCACGTATTGATGGTCACCAAGACCCAACCGGTTAAGTACATCGACGTCGGCGGCTATCACCTCGGCGTTGCTGATCGAGGCCGTTTCCGTCGGGTTGTGGCTCAGCATCAAATGCATCGTGGGAGCGCTCTTCAGAAGCGGGTTGGCGTCGGCGACTAACTGCATTTCGAGATCCGCAGTGGCGATCGACGAAAGATTGGCAGCAAAAATTGCGGCCGGACGTTCGCCGTTGCCCGCAACCGGTTCCCACACAACTCCGGCGCCGCGATCGGGTCTCACGATACCTTCGTCGATAACCGCCCAATAGCCAACGCGCGACGCCTCTTTGTCGGCGCCCAGCATATAACCAAGGGCGTACCGAACATTGCGGCGCGCACTTGCTCCCGCCACCTCTCTGCCCCACTTACCAATCATGGCGTGATCCTTTGTCCTTTTTAGTGCAGTAAGTTCGCGCGGCGCGGGGCCGTCGCGATTGGTCCTCAGTATATGGGCGCTGCTCTAGTGGGGCAAGGGACGGTGTACGCCTGTACGCCAACAGGCACACAGGTTCAAACCGAGCCTGAGTGGCGCGCTAAAAAGGCCGAGGTTCCAGCGTCTGTCTCGCTAGCCGGTCGTGCTCGAGTTTGGTATAGCTAAAAGCCTGCGATAATTCTTGTCCTATGAGCCCCTCGTCAAAGATGGTTGTGTTGATCTTGACGGTCAGGTCGGTCATGAACAGCATCAATACTTGAGGTGGAGCGTCTACGTTTCGGAACCATTCCATCGTTCGGTCCTCGGCGATGAGGAATGCGATGTAGCAGGCGAGTCGCTCGGTTAGACGCGTCTTTCCAGTTGCGGCGGCGATCCGTTCCTTGAAGTCGCGATGCGCGGTATTAACCATGAACTCGCGGCCGCTATTAATCAAGCGCGGCTCGTTCTCTCCCCAGTTACTGAAGCAGATATGTGGCTTGCCGATCAGCTCGGCGAGGACGCGTGACGTCATTGCGTGCCTTAGCCTTTACTCAAGTCGCATGGTGTTTGTCGGCGTATCGGAGGCAGGGTTACGAAGCCGTGGATTGGCTGCCGCGTTGGCGCCCCGTCGTTGTTCAGCGGTTTGAAACTCATTTCGGACACTCCATTGGTGACGTGATTTGGCTACGGTACAGGATCGCGAGCCCTCGGGCAATGGACGGCGTGGCCCGGTATACGCTTACGTCGAGTCAATAGATCTTCGTATGCGTGTTGGCGTGGCTTATACTGGAGCAAATGGTTTGCATTATGAATATCCCAAGACACGTGGCCGAGCGGAGGCTAGAGGCAACGCTTAAGGGGCTCGTGACTGCGCCCTGCGCGCCGGTAAGTCGTGGGCCGTCATGTTGAAGTCG
>PLLF01000034.1 GCA_003140855.1 Vulcanimicrobiota bacterium | reverse complement strand
AAATTTTGCCGGCGCACCTGCGACGCTTGGGTTTTCGTGGCGCTAAATGCCGGAGGGTTCGCCGTCCTGCGATACGATAACCGGGGCATCGGAGAAAGCACCACGAAAACCCAAGCGTCGCAGGTGCGCCGGCAAAATTTCATCGATGATGCCGCGTCTGCAGTGCGCGCAGCGGCCGCAGATCCGAAAATCGACGCATCGCGGATCTATCTCTTGGGACTAAGTGAAGGCGGGGAGACTGCGCTGGCAGTCGCGCTGCAAGGCGCGCCCGTGCGCGGGTTAGTTTTGGTGGGCCCGCTGAGCGTGCCATATTCCCAGGCGATGGAAGAACAGGATCGTAACGCATCGCCGGCTGCACGCGAGCGCGATACCCTCTTGCTGGCGCTGCCGTACTTTCAAAGTTATGCGAACGTCGATCCTCGCAAAGAGATCGCTTTCATAAGGCAGCCAGTGCTGCTGCTGCGCGGATTTTCCGACACGCAAACGCCCGCTGCTGACTTTGATGACTTAGTTAAAGCGGCGCGGGAGGCCGGAAGAGACGTCGCCGTGGAGCGCTTCCCCGGCGACGATCATTTTCTCTTGCGGCTTTCAAGCGAAGAACTCCAAGCCGGACCAAAATACGAACTGCCGCACGAGTTCGATTCAGCTGCGGCCGCAGCAATAGTTACTTGGCTACGGTCGCATTAGCGGGACGCGGCAGATACCGCGCGCCGGCACTCAGGAGCGCGAGCACGACGGCGGCGCCGATGATAACCCAGCGGGTGCTCTCCATCGTCAAGAGGTTCAAGCCGAGCGCATTGTCGAGCGAGTATACGCCGAAGCCGGCGAAATCGATCGCGAGCGCGCCGGCGATGTAAAGGCCCGGAAGTTCCCCGCCGTTCGGGACGAAAAACCCCTTGCCCAAATGGCTCGTGATAATGGCCGTCAGCATGACGAGCACCATAATACCCGGCCCGATGCCCCCGAGGAAGCCGAACGCCACCAGAAGTCCCCCGCCGACCTCTCCGAGGCCCGCCGCCACCGCGAAAAGGACGCCCGGGCGCCAGCCCATCCCCTCAAAAAAATCGCCCGTGCCCTTGGGGCCGTATCCGCCGAACCATCCGAACAGTTTCTGGAAGCCGTGCGCGGAGAGCCCCAACCCCACGATCAAGCGCGCGATCAGCAGAGCAATACTCATGAAATGCCTACCTATCTTCGGGCTACTTACTTTTTATAGCCGTATGCTAAAATAGTAAGGGAGTCGCTGGAAGATGTCAATAGCAGCAGAATCATTATGCCCACGCTACCACCGGGCCGTAGAGCTGGTAGGCAGGCGCTGGACGGGAGCTATCGTTCGCACCCTTATGGGAGGGCCGCGCCGGTTCAACGAGCTGCTAGCGGGCATTCCGGGCATCTCGGACCGCCTACTGACCGAGCGGCTCCGCGAACTGGAAGCCGAGAACGTGGTGCGTCGCGAGGTCAAGCCCGAGCCGCCGATTCGGGTCATCTACGAGCTGACCGATTGCGGACGCGACTTGGGGCCTGCGCTCGATGAAATTGCGCGGTGGGCCGAGCGCTGGATCACCGCTTCGGAAACCCACTAAAAAGGTTCGGCGCCGTCCGGGACCGGATTGCAGCCCGGTGAAAGCCGGGCTTTTGGATATCGTTGCGTTCGCGTGCGCGGCCACGACCGCGTTCGCCGCAGAATCGCCGTTCGGTGACCTCGCGTACCGCTGGATCGGCCCTGCAGTCATGGGGGGACGCCTGGACGCCGTGGCCGGCATTGCGGGCAATCCGACGATCGTCTACCTCGCGCATTCGTCCGGCGGTTTATGGAAATCAGGGAACGGCGGGCTTTCGTTCGCTTCCGTTTTCGAAGCCGGAGAAACTGCGGCTGTCGGCGCGATCGCAATCGATCCGCGCGATCCGCGGCGCGTGCTGATCGGAACGGGCGAAGGATTTCCCCGCAACACCGCGGCGTACGGCGACGGCATTTGGCTTTCCACCGACGGCTCGCGTCACTGGCAGAACGTCGGCTTGCGCGACAGCGGAAGCATCGCAAAGATCGCGATCGATCCGCAAAATAGCGGCGTCGTTCTGGCTGCGGCCATGGGCCGGGAGTTTGCGCCGGTCGGTGAGCGCGGGATCTATCGCAGTTCGGACGGCGGATTACACTGGAGCCGCGTGCTCCACGTGAACGACACGACCGGCGGCAGCGACGTCGCTTTCGATCCGAAGAACGGCAACGTGGTGTACGCCGGAATGTTCGATTACCTGCGGAGACCCTGGAGCATGCGCAGCGGCGGACCAGGAAGCGGGCTCTACAAGTCGCTCGATGCGGGCCGGACCTGGCGAAGATTAACCGACCCGCGGTTAAAGAACGGGTTACCGGACGGTCCGATCAACCGCGTCGGCGTGAGTGTTTGTTTCAGCAACCCCTCGATCGTGTACGCCTTCGTTCCGGTGAAGAACGGCATGCTCTACCGCAGCCGGGACGCCGGCGCGCATTGGGAACTCCGCAACGCCATCCAAGAGATCAACTTCAGGCCTTTTTATTTTTCACAAGTGCGCTGCGATCCGGCGAATCCACAACGAGTGTTTGCGGTGGCAGGTGGCTTGAGCGTGTCGAAGGACGGCGGCAAGCATTTTCGTAACGCGGGCGGCGGCGGCGACAATCACGATCTCTGGATCGATCCGAAAAATCCGCAGCGCCTACTCAACGCCAGCGACATGGGGTTCCACTATTCGGTGGATGGCGGCAAGACATGGAGCTTCGACAACGTGGTTCCGTTCGCTCAAATCTATCGTGTCGGTTACGATATGGACGTTCCGTACCACATCATGGGCGGACTGCAGGATCATGAAGTCTGGCGCGGCCCGAACGAACTGTTGAACCAAAACGACGGCGCGGCCGGCGGAAATTGGCTGAATATCTCGGATTGGGGCGACGGACAATACGCCATGGCAGATCCGCGCGATTCGAGTATCATTTACGAAGACACACATTTCGGGGATTTAGCGCGCGAGAATTTACGCACCGGAGAGCGGCGGTATATTTCACCGCAGCCGATCATCGGGTTCGGCACGGGAGCGCAGACGTACAAGTATCGCTTTAACTGGAGCGCTCCGCTGCTGATATCGCATTTCAATCCGGATGTGATCTACTTCGGCGGAAACGTGCTCTTCCGGTCGGAGAATCAGGGAAATTCCTGGGCGGATTACAGTCCGGATCTCACGCGCTGCGATCCGTCACAGCTTGAGCCCAGCGGCGGCCCGATTACCCTCGACGACACCAATGCCGAAACGTACTGCACGATCTATGCGATCGGAGAGGATGCAAAAGATTCCGGCACAGTATGGTACGGAACGGATAACGGGCACCTCGAGCTGACCCGCGACCATGGGAAAAGCTGGCGCGATCTTATCGGAAATGTCCGCGGGCTGCAGATGCCCGCACGCGTGAGCTCGCTTTCGCCTTCGCCGGTCCACGCGGGCGTAGCCTATGTTTCGTTCGACCGTCACCAATGGAACGACTATGCGCCGTATGTGTTCTACACGCGCGACTACGGCCGCACGTGGACCTCAATCGGCCACGGTCTTGCGAGCTACGTTCATATCGTTCGCGAAGATCCGCGAAATACAAACGTCCTTTACGCAGGCACGCAAACCGGTGTGTTTACGTCGTTTGACGGCGGCGAGACTTGGAGCGATCTGCGGCTCGGCATTCCGCACGTGCCAGTCTTCGATCTTCAAGTGCATCCGCGCGACAACGACCTGATCGTCGGGTCGCACGGGCGTGGATTCTACGTGCTCGACGATGTGACGCCGTTGCAGAACTGGAGCCGCGCGCTCGCCGCAGGCGACTACCTGTTCGCGCCGATGCCGGCTCTGCGCTATTCGAGTTCGTCCTATCACGAGCACGGGCGCGGTGCGTACGTTTCGGAGAACAAACCATACGGCGCGCTCATCTCATTGTACCTTTCGAAGATTCCGCCGGCTGCTGCGAACGCGAAGCCGTCGCTTACCGCCCGGATCGTCGATTCGAAACGCCGCATGATCGATGCTTTTCCCGTAACGGTACATGCCGGCTTGAATCGCTTCAGTTGGGATCTGCGTTCGCTGCCGCCGTCGGGAACGAGTACGGTACAGGACAATCGTCCATATTACATATTCTTCCCGATGAAAATTCGAGGACCGCAAGTTTTACCGGGCGAGTACTCCGTCGAGATAGACGTTGCGGGCAAGACGTTGTCCGCTCCGGTTACCGTGGAGATGGATCCGCATCATCCGGCCGCGGCCGCGGATCTGCAGAGTCAGTACGACGCCTTGCAGGCTCTGGCCGCCACGCAGGAGCGCGTCGAGGTAGCGCTGGCGCGACTCGACAGCTTGCGGCGCCAAGTGACGGCGTTGCGTCCGCGCGCGGGATCGCGGCAAGCACAGCTCGATGCGTATGACGAGCTGTTGACGGCGCAGCTCGAACGTCTGCGCAATCCGGAGCCAAGCGGATACCGCCGTCCTGCGCGCCTGAGCGAGCAACTCGCGTATTTGCGCTACACGGTCGAGCAATACGATGGCGCGCCGACGCGTCCACAGCAGATGCTCGCGGAGATGTATTCCGCCGAGACGGTGCAGGTTGAGAGTCAACTCGCGCAGCTTTTCGGCGAGAGGCTGACCAGATTGAATACGAGCTTGCAAGCTGCGGGTCTGCCGGAGTTACACATCTGAAGGCAGCGTACGGCGTTAGGAAATCCGCCCTCCTCAACGCATTTTGGGTGCCGCTGCATTTTCAAGATACCGCGCTGATCACGATATCGGTGCCGGCCGCGGTCGTCGTCTTCGCGCCGCTGAACCACGTGAAAGTATTTGCACTGCTCGCAGCACTGGTTTCATTCGTATCGATGGGCGTCCCGCCGCTCGCCGGCGCACTCTCCGATCAGTTGCGGCGCCGCGGCGTTCCACGCCGGGCTTTTATACTCGGCGGCGCGGCCGTCGACGTGGTCTGTCTTGTCATGATGGCCGAGGTTCGCAGCCTCGGCCTCTTCGTAGCGTTTTTGCTGCTCGCAACCGTTGGCGCGAACGTGGCGTTGGCCGCATATCAGGCGTTGCTGCCCGACGTCGTGCCGAAAACGTTGTGGGGAACGGTATCGGGCGTCCGCGGCGTTGCGATGGTCGTGGGCGTGGTCGTCGGCCTAGGCGTCGCGGCCGGATTGTCTCCGCAAAGCGCGTTCATCGGTATTGCCGTAGCTATCGGGCTCGGCGCGTTGACACTGTTTGCCGTTCCCGAACGGAACGCACCCAACGAGCAAGAAGGCCGCGCGCGGATCGTCGATTGGCATGACTTCACGGTGGTGTTCGCGGCGCGGTTTTTCCTCGCGTTCGGGTTATCGCTGCTGATGACGTTTATCTTTTTCTTTTTCCGCGACATGCTGAAGGTCGGCGATCCCAAGGTCGGAACGGGACTCGTGGCGGCCGCTTCCCTGATCGGTTCGATAGCATCGGCGATCTACTTGGGATGGCTTTCGGATCGCGTGCCGCGCAAACTTGTGGTCGCGGCTTGCGGGATTCCGATGACGCTGGCGGCGGCCGGGTTTGCGCTCGTGCCGGAAGAACGCTGGATGTATGCCTTTGCGGTGCTGTTCGGAATCGGTTTCGGAGGAGTTCTCTCAACGGGCTGGGCGCTCGCGATCGACAGCGTTCCGAAACTGCGTGATGTGGCGCGCGACCTGGGGGTATGGGGAATCGCGCAAAACTTTCCCGCGGTCACTGCACCTTTGTACGGCGGGTGGCTGCTTTGGGTGCATGGCGGATCGATGGACGGCTATCGCTGGCTGTTTTTCAGCGCGGCCGGCAGTTTTGCGATAGGCTCGCTGTCCGTGCTGGCCGTTGGGCGCCGACCGCTGTTGCCGTGGTGGGGTTATCCGCTGCGATTAGCAACCGGGCTAGCGGTATGGATCTCGGTTCACCTTACCTATCGAATTCGGATGTGGGGGCGATTGCCGAAGCGCCTCGGTTCGGCGCTCGTCATCTCTAACCACCAGAACGAACTCGATCTCATGCCCTTTACCGCCCTGGGGTTCTTGACGACCGGCGGGCGTTCACCGCTCCTGGCGGCGACTGCGAAGCTTCTTTTCGAGCCGGGCTTTATGGCCGTGCGCTTTCCGTCGATGTGGCGAGTGTTGCGCAGTCTCAACATGAACTGGTTTTTTCTGGCCATCGGCCTGTTGCCGATTGAGAACGAGCTCCAGTCGCGATCGATCGGCCGCTGGGCATGGAGCGTCGAACGAATTCACGGACGCATCCCGCTCGAGGAGATATTCAAGGATTCGGTGGTCGAGCGTTATGGGCTGCGCGGCTTAAAAACGAGCGACCTGTTCAGGGCGCGGCATTTTCAAACCGCGCAGGACGCGTACGTCCGCATTACCGAGCTCCAAGCTGTATACGGTAAGGAGCAGCTCGACCTCATGCGGCGCGGTGTTGCTGAGGATCTGGACGGTTTTGAAGATGCCGTCCGCCGCGGCGCCACGCTGTACGTTACGCCGGAGGGCGCCTACACGGTCACCGGAGCGGCGCTGCCGTTTCGCGGCATCTGGGAGCGGTTGGAACCGCTTGCGCAAGAAATCTACATCGCCGCGATCAGCTACGATCCGTTTGCGCCTAAGTTTTCACAACTTTATCACGTGGTGCCGCTTCGCCGACGGGAGGATGCATCCGATGAGCTCCGAGCGGCGCGTGCTGTTACGGTCAGCGCTGTGTTGTCGGCTTGGATGGTCGATCGCGAAGAGCCCTTTACCGAAGCACAAGCCGTGAGCGCGGTGCGCGCGACGTTGGAGAGAGTGCCGCAAACGGCGTTCGTCGATCCGGAATTGCTTCAATCGCCGGAAGCTGTGACAAAACGCGCCCTAGCTGCGATGGTGCATTACGACATTCTGACTCGTGCCGAAACCGGCTACGCACTTAGCGAAAAACGAAAGCATCCAAACTATCCAATGGTTGAAGATATCGTCGATTTTCAGGCAAAGTTTATCGGCGAAACGCTGGCAGCTGCCGAAAACCTGCAACAAAATACACGATAATCCCGCTAAGTAGGATCCCGATACCGATGAGCGTTTGAACCGGCTGGGTGCGGAGCGACGCGAGTACGACCGCGACGCTCGCTGCGATGAAGAAGATCGTCGTGAAAGGATGGCCCGGTACGAGAAAGCCGCGGCGCTCCGTTTGCGGATCGCGCCTGCGAAATACAAACACCGTGTACGCTACCAGCGCAAAATAAATGAAATCGATCGAGACGACGTAGGCTAGAATCGCTTGAAAGCCGTTGAACACGGTGATGATCGCGGCGATGATTCCTTGAACCGCGATGGCCACGACCGGCGCTTGCGTTTTCGGATGTATCCATGCCAGTTGTTTGAAGAACAAGCCGTCGGCGGCCATAGCGTAATACAACCGCGGTGAAACGAGAATGGCATTGCTCAAATAGCCGAGCGTCGAGAGCGCCACGGCGGCTGCGACGGCTCGTTGGCCCGGAACGCCGAGAACATTTCGCAGCATGTCTGCGGCAGGCGCCTGCGAGTGCGCCAGCCCGGCCGGTCCAAGCATGCGCAGCGCCGCGAGCGTTATGGCAATATACAAGACCATCACCGCGAGCACGCCCCATAGAAGCGCCCGCGGCATGCCGTGACGCGGATCGCGCATCTCTTCGTCGATGAACGGGGCAGTCTGCCAGCCGTCGTACGCAAAGAGCACGGGAATCATGGCCGCGCCGACCAGCATGAACCAGCTGCCTGTTGACGGCAGTTGTAACTGTGCCATGCCTGGATGACTCGGGCCAAAGAAACCCGCCAAGATGATCGCGGTAATCGCGCCTATTTTCAACACCATCAATACGTTTTGCGTGAGGCTTCCCGGACGAACGCCCAAACAATTGATGAACGTCAGTAGCAGAAGCAGAAGCGCCGCGACGATCCACAGCGGTGTCTTTAGACCAACGGCGGGCTGAAAATATGCCGCGAACGCGATGGCCGATGCGGCCATTGCACCGCTATAGCTGACGAGCAGCGCCGTCCAGCCGGCGGTAAATGCGATTGCCGGATGGAGCCCATCGCGCAAATAACCGTACACGCCCGCCACCGCCGGCCGGCGCCATGCCAATTCGGCAAAAATAAATGCGCCCGCAAGCGCAATAATGCCGCCGAATATCCAGGCGGTTACGATAAGCGGACCGGTTTTAGCGAGATGCGCTATGATCGGCGGCGTCAGGAATATTCCCGAGCCGACCATCCCGCCCATGACGATGAGCGTGGCGTCAAAAGTGGTTAATTTGCGCGCAAGTTTGGGGCCGCCATTTTGCACTAGCGCATAACCTGATGATAATAGCGGTCGAACGCGTGCAGCAGGCCTTCTTGTTGTGAATACGGCCCTGGCGAATATGCGCGCGAACCGATCCCGGCCTGAGTTAATTCGCTGACTGCCCAGTCTTGGCGGTTCGTGAGATCCCAAAATTCGACGGCATCCGAACAGTCGAAGTCTCTACGCGCCATCGTTTGCGGATCGAAAAGCCATTCGCACACTATGCGGGTTTGGGCCGGACCGATAGGCCGAACGTAGTGGACCATCGCGTAATCAGGATGCAAACCTAGAAGCATGGACGGAAAGATCGTGTAGTAGTAAACGCGCGAGCGGTTCTCCCCATTCGCAAGCAGAGGCCGTTGCGTTTTGCCGCTGGTCGTCAGCGTGACGGTAGAGTCGCGAAGCTCGGAATACCCGCCGAGAAACGGCCCTTCAATAAGGTCGTTTCGGCCGCTCTCCGAAGACGACAGCCGCTCGAGCTGAGGGTGAATGACGGGGCAGTGATAGCACTCGGAGTAATTTTGAAAGACGAGCTTCCAATTGCAGGCAGCATCGTAGGTTACCGATGCGGCGCGTTTGAGTTTGGCCAATTGCCATGGCGCGAACCGGCCGGCGATCGCCGCGAAGGCCGCCGCGAGCGGTTCCTCCGGATCGAGCGCGACGAATGCGAATCCTTCAAAACACGCGACCGGCGCTTCGCGCAACGGATACTCGGCGCGATTGAAATCTTCGACGCCCTCCATATTCCGCGCGACGCGCAGCGTGCCGTCGAGCTCGTACGTCCACGCGTGATACGGACACTGGATCGTTCCTTTGAAAACACCGGCTTCGTCGGTGCATAAGCGCGTGCCCCGATGGCGGCAGACGTTGTAGTAGGCGCGAACGTCGTGCGCTTCGTCGCACGTAAGAATGAGACTCTCACCGGCGATCTCGCGAGTAACGAACGATCCGGGCTCAGCTAAATCCTCTTGGCGCGCGGCGCATATCCAGGAGCGAGAGAAGATCCGCTCACGCTCGCGGGCGAAGACCGCCGGCGAAAGGTACCACTCGGCATCGAGCGTGCGAGCGCCGCGCGCGATCGACGCTTTGACGAAAGTCGTCACCGGCGCGTCTTCCGCGGACGCTATTTACGCGCCTTCAGTCAGTTTCGGAGCAGCTGAGGAAAGCGGTGCCGCAACGCGGCGAGTTTTGGTTTGTCGTTGTATACGATGTACGGGTTGTCGGGATTGTGCGCCATAAAATCTTGATGATACGCTTCGGCTGCATAAAAGGCGCGTAACGGCTCGAGCTTGGTGACGATCGGCGCCGGGTAGACTTTCGCGCTCGCCAAATGCTTGATGTATGCTTGCGCTTCGCCGCGCTGCGCGGGCGTAGAGTAAAAGATCTCCGACCGGTACTGCGTGCCGTCATCAGGGCCTTGCCGGTTCAGCTCCGTTGGATCGTGCGCGACCAGGAAATACACGTCGAGCAATTGCTTGAACGAGACCTGCGCCGGATCGTAGGTAATCTCGACCGACTCGGCGTGCCCGGTCATTCCCGTGCTGACGATGTCATAGTGCGCCGTCAGCGCGCTTCCGCCCGAATAGCCCGCTACGACCTTGGTCACGCCTTTGAGCGGCTCGAAAACGGCTTGCATGCCCCAGAAACAGCCGCCCGCGAGCACGACGTGCTGAAGGGGCGCGGCCGAAGCGGCCGTCGGCGCAAAGAGACAGAGTCCGAAGAGCAGGGCGATGGCGCGTTTCACGATCGGTATAACGTTTGGGAGGCGAACTTGGATGCGAAAGGGACGGGCGCGCCGAGTAATCAAGCCGCCGGTAATGAGACTTTCGAAGGCCCTGAGAGTGGCCGCTGTGGTGTGCGGCGTGTTAGCGACTCGCGGCCTCGCCGCGGATGTGGAGAAAACGGCGACCGGCATCGCGCTCGACGCGCCGTGGAAAGTGACGCTATACGCCCTCGCACGTTCGACGTTTAAGCATCCCGCCTGGGGCTGGCAGCACTCCGAACGCAATTACCGAATAGCGATGCAACTCGCGCAGGGCGATAACTTGACGGTCGATCGCGACGTGCTATTTGCGGCCGCGTTCCTGCACGATATGGCCGCTTTCCAGCCTTGCGCGGACACAAAGATGGAACATGGCGATTGCGCCGCCATCGAAAGCGAGGCGGTGCTGCGCTCGGCGGGGTTCCCGATGCAAAAGTACGCGGCGGTTGCGGCCGCCGAACGAGGGCACATGTATTACCGCGATCCCGGAACGCAAGCGGAGGCGATCGTGCTTCACGACGCGGACTCGCTCGATTTCCTCGGAGCAATCGGCGCTGCCAGGATGCTCGCGCTAACGGGAAGTCAGCCGGACTTTGCGCCGGCGATTAAGTCTGTGCGCTCGTTCCTAAAAGAGATTCCACCCAAACTCGTCACACGCACTGCGCGCGCCATGGCCGCGGTAAGAACCGCCGAGTTGAAGCAGTTCCTTGACGCACTCGATCGCGAAACGTTCGCGGGAGCGGCAATGTAGCGCATGGGCAAAGCATATAACGAGCTCGCAGGGCGCAGCCGGGACCGGCTTGCGGCGCTCAGCGACGGAATATTCGCCGTCGCGATGACGCTGCTGGTCTTAGATCTTCACATTCCGGTGTCGGATAAGATTAGGACCGAACATGATTTGTGGACGGCCCTGCTTCCGCTGAGCGGAACGTTCCTCGCCTATTTCATGAGTTTTCTGACGCTCGGTATTTTCTGGCTGGCTCAGCAGGCGCAACTGAATTTCCTGGCCCGCTCGGATCGGAACGTGACCTGGATCCACATTGGTTTTCTGCTGTTCGTGGCGCTGATGCCGGGCTCGACGGCATTGCTAGCCGCATTTATCGGGTTCCGCATTGCGCTGATTGGATATTGGCTCAATATCGTGGTGCTGGGAGCGCTGCTCTTTGTGGGTTGGGAGTATGCCAAGCGCGCGCGCATTCTCAAGGATGATTTGCCGGACGGGGTAGACGCGGCGATCCGGCGCCGGATCTTTGTCGCGCAGGGGCTGTACGCGCTCGGCGCCGCGCTATGCGTATTTAATACCTATTGGAGCATCGCGTTCATCGTGTTGGTCCAATTGAATTACGTCATCGCACCGCGCGTGCGGTGGCTGCATCAGCTGTAGCCGCGCTTATCCAGCAGCAGCCGCGAAAAAGCAAATAGGATGGGTCCGCCCATCACGAAGAGCGCGATCAGGCACAGACTTCCCGAAAGTGCTTGCACAGTGCCGCCGTAATTCGCGGGCGATGCATACGGAAGCGACACGCCGCCGACCCACGGGACGATGACGATTCCAAGCGCGTTGACTGCGTAAAAACCGATCGGCAAGGACCAGTGCGCCGTTGTATTTTCGATCAATGCGGTGTTGGGGCGGTCGGGATTACGATTTGCAAAGATAAAGTAGACGAGCATGAAAACGAAGACCGTGCAAAACCAACCCGCATAGTTGTGCAGCGGAATTCCGAAATACGGTCCGCCGGTATGCCAGATCCAATCCCCTGATACGGTTGACTGATAAGGATCCATCGCGACGTCCCAACTCGTCATGATGAAAGCGCCCACGAATGCGGCGGTCACGATGCTCCAGCCGGATATCTGTTTGAAACCCAGGATGATGCGCGCCATTATCATGCTTGCATACCCCATGCCGACGTAGCCGACTTGAATCATCGGAGGCACGCCGAGTAATTTCGGTCCGAGTAGGTTGGTGTAGTGGTATGGTCCGAAAACGAGCCCGGTCGCCACGCCGATTGCCTCCGCCGCGAAACTGATAACGAACGTTATCACGATGAAGGCGATGATATTCCGCCACCCGAGCGTAACCGCACCGTGCGCGACGATAAAAGCAAAGCCCAGCAGGAGCGTTCCGATAGTATTGACCGTCGTGTTGATGCCGATCAAGGGCGAGAAGTCGAGCACTGCTATGATCAGAAGCAATGCGATCATCGCCCACAGGAATGCCGAAGCTCCCGGCTTTGAAACTGCCGATGTATTCATAACCTAGCCTTCCAAGCAAGCCCAGGCGGACCTGCGGCCGAAAGTCCCGGTTTGTGAGCATTTATAGGGACGAGCTGTTAGACGCGCAGCGCCAAGGCTCAGCAGCTCACGCGGCGATGGAAGCTTGGGTCAGCGCTCCGCTCGATGCGCCGGAAGTGCCGGGTGCGATCCTTGAAGGCTACGCGAAGAACTTACGCGAGAGCGGCGAACGCATCCGGAAACTGGTTGCCGATCATGGCGAACGAGACGATATCGCGAGTGCTCTTGCCGAGAATGAAGAGTTTCATCGCTCCCTGGGCTTGAGCATCAGAGACAAACCCGAAAGCGAACCCGAATCGGAATAAGATGGAACGCACAAGCGCGTTGGCATTGGTGGGCGGAACGATTTATGCGAGTTCGGCCGAGAACCCGATACGCGATGGTGTCGTGCTTATCCGTGACGACAAGATAACAGCCGTCGGCAAACGAATCGGCCAGACCCGCGCGGGTGCATTCAGCAGAGTGTGTCGCCCGATAATCTTCCCACTAGGCGCGATGTCGC
Source organism: Vulcanimicrobiota bacterium (assembly GCA_003140855.1). Taxonomy (GTDB): domain Bacteria; phylum Vulcanimicrobiota; class Vulcanimicrobiia; order Vulcanimicrobiales; family Vulcanimicrobiaceae; genus Rubrimentiphilum. The sequence goes on along the minus strand of PLLF01000034.1, from coordinate 5,093 downwards.
CGCATAGAAAGTAATCGAATTTGCGGCCGTGTTCGCAACCTGCAGCGAGACGCGGCCACCGTGCGCTATCTTGCCGACGGGCACGCGCGAGGGAAAGTGGTGATAACTGCTGGTAAGGTGCACATATTCTAACTGGGGTGTATTCCTATGCCATCAATATGGCCTAATGGCCTAGGGAGCGCCCTTAGCGGTTAATAGGGGGGCCGCTGTCAGGCCCGAGGATTGACATCGGCCTCTAGAAACAGTAATGTCTGTTATGACAGTCATGACAGACCAAACCGAGCTGTCCGCCGCCGCGCGGAAATTCGTAGTTCACTGGGGCGAACTGGGCCAGCGCTGGGGCATCAATCGTACCGTCGCGCAGGTGCACGCGCTGCTCTATCTCTCGCCAAAGCCGCTAGACATCAAGGCTATCTCTGACGCCTTGGGTATCGCGCGTTCTAATGCGAGTTCGAGCCTGCGTGAGCTGCGCGGTTGGGGTGTTGTGCGTTCGCTGCACGTACTCGGCGACCGGCGCGAGCATTTTGAAGCAATTACCGACGTTTGGGAAATGTTTACGATTTTGGCTGAGGCTCGTAAACGCCGGGAGATAGATCCGACGTTGGCCATCCTCCGCGAGTGCGCCGCGGAGCTCGATTCGCGGGACCAAATCGCAGATAGATACGTGCGAACGCGTATCCGCGCCATGCTGGATTTATTTGAAGCCGTAACGCCACTCGTCGACGAATTTCTTCGGCTGCCACCGGCTGCGATCCGCGGTATGCTCGGACTTCGTGGAAGACTCAGGTCGCTGCTGAAGATGCGAGCTTAATGCGCCTATTTAGTACGTTGTTCTCTTTTTCAGGCGACCTTGACCGTCGCTCGTATGTGGTCGTCGCATTCGCTGGCGCGCTCGTCAAACACGTTCTCGACATCTGGCTTGCCGGCATATTCCATCATCCCTGGAGTCCTTTAAATTACCTCATGCCGTTAGGACTACAAGTCTCGATCAGCCACCTCTCTCGAGGCGATCAGAACTTTCTGGGGGCGATGATGGCCATATCCGTGCCCTTCGCATGGGTGGGCATCGCAATCACCGCAAAGCGCTTCCGCACTATCGGCTGGCCGCCGTGGCTTGTGGTGCTGTTTTTTGTTCCCATTGCAAACATTGTGTCTTTCGCAATGGCGGCCGCGTGGCGGGAAAAAGAATCAAGCTCGTCCAGTAAGTCAGGGCGATGGTTCAGCCGGTTCGTCCCCGCGGATTCGCTGGGCGCGGCAATCGTCGCTTTGATTCTAACAACGATAATCGGCGTAGCGTTCGTTGCCGTCGGAACCCAGGTATTAGGTTCTTATGGATGGGGCTTGTTTGCCGCGATCCCGTTTGCGCAAGGCGCGCTTTCCGTCCTTGTCTACGGTGCCCATGAAAACAGAACGCTGCGCGGCAGTATGGGTGTTGCCTTCTTGTCAGTAGCGCTTACTGCGTTGGCGCTCCTAGCCCTAGCGTTCGAGGGCGCGATTTGCATTCTGATGGCGTTGCCGATCGCAATCGCATTCGCGTCGATAGGAGCGGCGTTCGCGTATGCTATTCAACGGCGCACGCCGGGACCAAGGGTAAACCTAGCAGCGATCCTCATATGCGCATTGCTGGCGCCGGCGATTATGGGAGCAGAATGGGCAGGGCAACGCGTCGCTCCGACTTATGTCGTGCGCACGAGCGTTGATATCGACGCGCCGCCCGATGTGGTTTGGCGAAGCGTTGTCAGCTTTCCGGATCTGCCCGCGCCAACTGAACTGCCATTTCGCGTCGGTATTGCGTACCCAGAACGCGCAAGGATTGTCGGGCACGGTGTGGGAGCCGTTAGGTACTGCGAGTTTTCTACCGGCGATTTCATTGAACCAATTACTATTTGGAAGCCGGCGCGGACGCTGGCTTTTAGGGTTGCGAAAAGTGCAGAACCAATGAAGGAATGGTCGCCGTATGGCCACATCGATACTCCGCATCTCCACGGGTTCATGGTCTCGTTGCGCGGTCGGTTTGACCTCGTAGCACTTCCCGGCGGCCGGACGCGACTCATCGGCACGACGTGGTACCAACATCATTTGTGGCCGGCAGCGTATTGGGCACTATGGTCTGACGCCATCGTACATGAAATTCATTTGCGCGTACTCAACCATGTCAAGAGACTCTCGGAACGATCGGTAGCCTCTACGAAAGGATGAGGATCGTCATCGCGGGTGGTTCGGGGCAGATCGGAACCATGTTAGCGCGAAACTTTGTCGCTCACGGCAACGATGTCACGGTGCTAAGCCGGCATCCGCAACCCGCATCCTGGAAGGTAGTTGAATGGAACGGTCGCGATATGGCGGGCTGGGCGGAATCGATCGACGGCTCTGAAGTCGTCATAAACCTTGCAGGGCGCAGCGTGAACTGTCGCTACACTCCGGCTCACCGGCGCGAGATCATGGAATCGCGAGTGTTCTCGACACAAGCGATCGTTAAAGCCATTGCCGGTGCTTCGAGGCCTCCTCGAGTGTGGCTGCAGGCGTCGACCGCGACTATCTACAGTCACCGGTACGATGCGCCGAATGATGAAATCACAGGCATTCTTGGCGGGAAGGAGCCAGGCGCACCCGACACGTGGCGATTTAGTATAGATGTCGCAAACGCTTGGGAGAAAGTTTGCAATGAGTCGATCACGCCGCAGACGCGGAAAGTCTTGATGCGCTCGGCGATGGTGATGAGCCCGGCTCGATGCGGAATCTTTGACGCCCTGTTAGGGCTTGTGCGGAGTGGCTTGGGCGGAAGGGCGGGCGATGGGCGGCAATACGTTTCCTGGGTTCACGAACACGACTTCTTCAATGCAATTGGCTGGTTAATCGCGCGCGATGATATCGGCGGTGCCGTCAACATTGCTTCACCTAATCCGTTGCCCAACGCCGAGTTTATGGCAGATATTCGCCACGCTGCAGGCGTTCGTGCTGGTCTGCCCATGAATCGGACGATGCTTGAGGTTGGCGCGTTTTTCATGCGCACTGAGACCGAACTAATCCTAAAAAGCAGGCGTGTAGCGCCGCGTCGGCTCCTTGATGCCGGTTTTAACTTCGCGTTTCCGTTCTGGCCGCAAGCCGCGGACGACCTCTGCAAACGCCTTGCGTTGCATTAGCCTAGGGCTAGCAGCCCATCTGCCAGCGAGCCGGCTTTAGATAAGCTATGTGTTTGGTGTCGAGCCGACCGAGGTCCACGACGAGCTTTTTAGCGGCTGTCTTTGTAACGCCCCTAAGAGGAAAGCTAAATTGCTCGGCCCGAAGCGGAAGCTCGTTGCTAACCCGTAGTACGTTCCAATGGTCACACATATAGTAGAACGCCACTTGCCCGTAGCTTTTCCCATCACTCGAACGCCAATCGGCGAGCGCACCAGGCCACTCGATAACCGCCGCGCCTATTTCTACAGAGCGCGTTCCTTTGAAAGCACCCACGCCTTTAAAAAAGCCATCGTGAATGTAGTCCGCGACTGACTGCGACATCCGCGATCGGTCCTGAAGCGAAGCCGTCGCTGCGTATGCCGGTTGAATCAATAGAGCAGACAGCGCTAGGGTCGCGAGAATATTTCGCAGCGCACGGCTCATTGCGATTTGGTTGAATAAAAACCCTACAGTTTACTGGTAAGGTGCACATATTCTAAGTGGGGGTGTATTCCTGGGTCAGAAATATGGCACGCTGATAGAACTCGTGGCGCGATAGGCTGCCGAGCCGCCCATCCAGTCGAGTAGGCGGCGTGCTGAAACGATAGTCGCTCATTTTACGGCAATGGCGTCATTTTCAGCGGCATCAGCAATGCCCCACTCAAGGCCCGACGAATTCGCTAAACGGGCGTAATTCACGTCATTGTTTGGCAGTAGTTTTAGAACGGCGTGCGTGATAGCAATATTGTACGAGGTTCTCGTGACGCCGTTTTGACCAACTATCCAGGGAAGCATGAAGTCCTGTTGCGACTGACTCGTAATAAATATCCGCTGCCCGCCAGCATCAGTCAGCGTTATGGCTACATTAGGGTAGTCGTCCTTGTGTCTTATTCCGACGCCCGTATAAGTTTGTAGAATATATTTCTCGACATAGCTGCTGCTGGCGGCGATCAGTCTGGCTTTCTTTATTTGTGCCGAAGTCATGCCAATATTCCCTCGGATAAGGGACGCACTGCGCTTGCCCATCAGGCGGATCTCAGTCGCGCCGAAACCTGCTGCCGCAAGGGAAAAATGCGGCGATTGCGCCGATGCGGCTCGGAAGAGCGCAATCACTTGCCTATCAGCTGGGTGTTGACTGTCTGTACAAGCCCACCGCGCGGCTGTGCGCCTGCAAGTTTTGATGGTTGGTGAAGGGCATTTGTATAAGCATAGGCCTCCCCAGGATGATTCGATGGCGATACGCTGAGCCAAAAACGCCATTGCGTCGACGTTAGGGAATCCAAAAGCCACAAGCAATAAGATTCCGGCAAGAATACCGACGCGTGGAACTTTGCCGACGGCTGACATAACATCACCTCGATAGAGCAAGTCACAAGTGCAGCGTGCGAGTGTGTTGTCGTGTGACAAGCTACAAACGACGAGCTAGGAAATTAGCTCGCCGTTATTTCAAACCTCTTAATTGACAGTTCTAACTACAGCCGCTTGTAGCTCCGCAAGAATCGCACTTTTCGCACGAGCCGTTTCGCACCATCGTTAGTTGACCGCAGTCAGAGCACGCGTTTCCGGTATAGCCTTTGGCTTTCGCGGCGCTGACTTGGGAGGTTTTAGCAACAACTGCTGTCGCCGTACCGGCGGTTGACATTGCCGGCGCATTACCTGGGCTTTCAATCACGCGCTCGACCACGTCGAGCGTTTGCGCGTGGGGAGAGGATGCCGTCGGTCGCAGATGCGTGCTCGTCGGATGCAATTTTTCGCTGATTCCCGCTGTGACGTATTGCACTTCGCCCGCTTCCTCGCCGAAGAAGTCTTCCTCGCGCACGGGTCCCATTGAGTCCATGTCCATTTCGGGCTGCACGTGCGCGAGTTCGTACCGGCCGAGATAGCTAACGGCGACCTCGCGGAAGATGTAGTCCAGAATCGACGTGGCCATT
>PLLF01000027.1:3781-4220 GCA_003140855.1 Vulcanimicrobiota bacterium | reverse complement strand
CGGGCGCGCGGCACGTCACCGACACGCTTCTGGCAGAATTACTTGAACTGCGCAATCACCGCGATCGTCGGGGGCTGGAAGCAGCGCTAATCGTCGTGAATTGGCCCTTTGTTCGTAACCTGTTAGAACTTTCGGGTTTCGATCGGCTCTTCAGAATCTACGATTCGGTCGAGCTGCCATTCGCTATTACGGTGTGATCTTGCCGATCCGATTGCCGGTCTCATCGGCGAACCAGAGATTCGCATCCGGACCCGCGGCGATAAAATTCGGAGCGCCGCTCGTGACCGGGTACGAAACAATCGTGCCGCTCGTAAGCTTTACACGCCGCCGACAAGATCGGCAAGATAACGCCGGCCGGCGCCATCACCGAGTATGCGCTTCCGACCGCCAGTTCGCAGCCGTCGGGCATCATCGCGGGGCCGGACGGCAATATCTGGTT
>PLLF01000027.1:0-3721 GCA_003140855.1 Vulcanimicrobiota bacterium | reverse complement strand
TGGTTCGACGAACAGATCGGCAACAAGATCGGGAAGATCAGCCCGTAAGGCTCTATCTGCTCTGTTGTAGTGCCGCCTCGTTCACGTGACGTAGTTTTATTTCGGCGTCGATCATTTCGGGTGGTCCCGCGACGAGATCGCCGGCATTCGCTTGCATGAACGCCATCGCTTGGCGAGTTGCTTCTTCGGCACTCGCGCGATCGCGCCACGCAGCCAGCGATAGCAACTCGTCGGGTCCCGATTCGAATACGGCCACCCTGGAAAAGCCCGGAAGACTCGCGAGCATCGGGACCATCTTCGTTCGCATCAACTCGAGCGCTTCATTTGACTTGCCGGGCTGCAGCTTCACGCGCCGCAACACTCCGTAGCTCGCGTCTTCGCCGCGCCGCTCTTGAATGCGCACTTCGCCCTCAGCGATCTTCGGCGGCCCCTCGACCGACCACGCCACGTTGTCGCGCACCCAACCGGCAGCTAAGCGCGTCGACTCGTCCGCTCCCGCACGATCCTCAAAGAATCCGATCGTCACGAGTTCGCCATCCGCGGCAAGCGCCATGGTGTAAGCGATAAACCCCGGCGCCTTGGTAACGATCGGTAAGAAACCATTGCGGGTTGCATCGACGACTTTGTCGATGTCTTTGGTCGACTTCATTTTATAGAGACGAACGACGCTGTACATTTTGCCGCTCCTTTCAAGACTGGGCGTGGACCGTTCAGCACCGGGCGGGCGGAACCTGGCAGTATCTATGGTAAGGAAACGCGATGAGTCGCTTCCGAATACTTTTGGCCGGCGCTGCCGTGTTGGCGCTTGGCGCAGGGCCTGCCGTCCCACGGTCGTTCAGCCGGATGTTCGACGGGCAGTGCTTTTCCAACAAGATCTTCATCCTTGTGCCGCCCTTTTCGCCGCGACCCGTGCCCGTCGGGGCGATCGCGCACGCGTGCAGCAACACTATTGCGTTCGATACGACGAATGGCAGACTGGCCGTTGCGTCAGGCGCAGTTTTCGGCGTGCTATCGATCAGCATCTACAATCCGCCATTCTCCAGCGCCTCCGTTCCGGCGGTAACGTTCACCCCGCCCGGACTTCGCCACCCGCGGCAAATCGCGTGGGACGGCTTCGGAAATTTTTGGATCGCAGACGATCTCGCGAAAAAAGTTTATAAGTTTCACGCGCCGTTTTCCGTCTCGAGCAAACCGGTTGCGACGAATACCTTAGCGACACAGCCGATGGGGCTCGCGATCGATCCGGTTCACCGCTTCATGTTCATCGGCGATACAGGCGGATCGCGGACTTGCTCTGCGACTCCTTGTCGCGTGTACGTCGTTCCCGCTCCTTACACTGGCGCGGCTGTGGCGACGATTACGCTCGGGAACAGCACGCCCGCCGCATTGGCTATCGACCAACGCGGCCGCCTTTTCGTCGGATTCGAAAACGGCGACTTCAAAGGTCGCGTCAAGGTCTATCTGCCGCCGTTCGTCACCGGCGAAACGGCTGCGTTCACCCTAAACGCAGGGGATCCGGTGACGAGCTTAGCATTCGATTCGGCGCAGAATCTCTATGCGCAACTTCTCCATACCGGCGGCGTCGTGTTGTTCACCGGGCCGATCGCGCGATCGATCGCTACGCCGTCCATGCGCTTGGGCTGTCCCCGGGGCGCGACGTGCCGCAACAAGAATTGGGCCGGATTGAGTTTCGGTCCCTAAACCGGCGCCGCCGCCTTCTCTACTTCTTGCAGCTTTGCAAAGATACGGTCTTCGGTAAACGGCAGCGCGGTGAACCTTACGCCGGTCGCCGCTTTAAGCGCGTTGCCAATCGCCGGCGCAACCGGGTTGATCGTATTTTCCGCGATCGATTTTGCGCCGAGCGGTCCGATCGCATCGTACGTGTCGGCGAAGAACACTTCCGTGATCGGAGCATCGGCAAACGCCGGAATACGGTAGTTACGCAGCTGCGCATTGATCACGCCGCCGTTGTCGTTGTAGACCATTTTCTCCTGAAGCGCGTAGCCGATGCCTTGAACGACCCCTCCGATGCACTGGCCGCGCAGTTGGTTCGGATTGAGGACCGTACCGGTGTCGACCGCTTCGGCGCTGAATAGGAGTTGAATCTCGCCGGTCACGCGGTGCACGGCGAGCCGCACGCCGTACGCCATAAACGCGACGGTCCTCGGCGATCCGTATGCTTTGCGGAGCGAGGCGAGTTCCTCGCCTTCTTTCTCGGCTGCGGTGTACAGTTCGGTTAACGGCATGCGCCGCTTTCCGCACACCACATCGCTCCGTTCGAGCCGGCAGTCTTTCGGTTTCGTTCCCGTCGTTCGCGCGGCGAGTGCAATGATCTTCTCGTGAAGCGCGCGCGCGGCGTTTTCGACGGCTTTGGTCGGCACCATGATGCCGACGCTTGCAAACGTGCCGCTGTCATACGGTGTCTTGTCGGTGTCCGAATTAATAAACGATACGCGTGACGTCGGGCAATTCATGATCTGCGCGACGACTTGTTGCTGCGCCGTCACCAGACCGTTGCCGATCTCTACCGAGCCGACCGTGAAGTGATAGCTTCCGTCCGCGAGGAGCGACACTTCCGAGCCGGATCGCTGCTCGGTCGGCGGTACGCAATCCAACATTGAAATCGCCGTCCCGCTCCCTTCGAGCCAATCGGCGCCCTCCGGCTTCTGAAGCCCGCGTCCGCTCGCCAAAGCCTTCTCGATCGCGTCGATGCATTGGTCCAGCCCGTAACTCCCAATCGTGAGATCCGAAGACTCTTTCCAGATCGCCTCCAGCTTGTCGGCCGGTCCGATCACGTTTTTGCGCCGCATTTCGATCGGATCGATCTTCAGCAGGTCGGCGAGTTCGTCGAGCGCCGACTCCATCGCAAACGTCGGCTGAGTCGTGCCGTAACCGCGGAATCCGCCGCCGCATTGCAAATTGGTGTAGACGGCGTACCCGTCGCCCTTCTTGTTCGGGCATTTGTAGATCGCCCACGGTCCGGACATCCCGTTTGCAAGCGTTTCGCCGCCGTGATTTCCGTATGCGCCGGTATTAGAGACGATGCGGTACTGAATGGCGGTGAGCGTTCCATCGCTCTTGGCCCCGAGTTTCACGTGCGTTTTCATGGGATGGCGCGTCGTCGCGCCGATGAACTGTTCTTCGCGAGTGAACTCCCATTTCACCGGACGCCCCGTTTTCATCGTGGCGAAGAGCGTGAGGTCCTCGCTCATCATGTCTTGCTTGCCGCCGAAACCGCCACCGACGCGTTCGGTGAAAACGTGCAGATCGGCCGGCATGATTCCGAAGAGGTAGCAGAGTCTGCCCTTGACGATGAACGGTCCTTGCGAGCTGGTGCGCACGTGCAAGCGTCCGTCCTCGCTGCGCCATGCCAGCGACTGCATCGTTTCGAGGTGGACGTGCTGCTGGCGCGGCGCGTCGTAGTCGCCTTCATAGATTGCGTTCGCCTGCGCGAAGCCTTCGGCGACATTGCCGACCTCGCCGTGGAGCTCGAGAAAAATATTCTTCTCGGGGTGCAAGATGTGCGAGTCGACGCCGCGGTCGTGGAGCACCGGCGCGCCCGGAACCATCGCTTCTTCCGGATCAAAGACCGCGGGCAAGATCTCGTACTCGACCTCGAGCTTGCGGCAGCCTTCCTCGGCTGCCCCTTCGGTTTCAGCGACGACGGCGACGATGCGCTGCCCAACGAACCGCGCGACGTTGTCGAGCAGGTAGGTGTCGT
>PLLF01000078.1 GCA_003140855.1 Vulcanimicrobiota bacterium | reverse complement strand
AACACCGTGAACACCGTCGAACACCGTTCGTCAGCCAACAACGCATTCGAATTCCGTTGGGGCCACCATATGCGCAGAGAATTCGCGCTCGAATGGTCACCCCATAGCGTCGTCGGCCTCGAAAAGTACGTCGTAGCGGAGCGTCCCCTCCGCTGTCGTGCGAACGCCCGCCGTGGGAATGTGCGGGTGAAGTTTTCCGTCGTGCATCACGTGCTGGACCGGAACGCCGTGTAGGAGGAGCGCGGCATCGGAGATAAGCCGGCGGTGGCAACGCCACCAAACGGTCTCCGAGCACATGATCGCGATCTGCGAGGCCGTCGCTCGCATGAGAAGTTCGCGCAGTGCGAGTGCGAAGACATCGGTCTCCATGTAATCGGCGTACGCGCGAAATGAAGGATGACGCAGCGCGACGTTGTGGCTATTGCGATGGGCCTTGCGAAAGCCTCCGAGGGCCGGCTCCCAGCGATACGTGCTTCCGCTGCTTTTTGGGACCCAGCGTTCCATCTCTTCGCGCCGAAACTGGGGATGACGACTGCTCTTGGGAACCGTGCGGACGTCAACGATCGACTCGATCGCGGCTTCGCGAATGAGCCGCGCCAGTTCTTCGGCAGTCGCAGTTCCGTGTCCGAGCGTGAGCAACCCCGGCGCCATCGACGACTCTTCGCGAATAAATGTTATGCAGGGACGGCGCTTAGGAGTTGTTCCTTGGCCTGTGCCATTTTGATTCCGAGCTGCTCCAGCTCCGATTCGTTCATGAGGTTTTGAGCTTCTTTGAACAATTCGTGCTCTTCCTCGTGCACATGATGTTTTATCAACTCGCTTAGCACTTGCAGCTTCGCGTTGTACGTCTCGTCCGCGGCGTCCGTGCCTTCCAATTTTTCCAACATGCTTTTCACGTTGCCATGCTCTTCATACGCCTCAAGAACTTCCTGCGTCGCGTCGTCGTCGTCCTTGGACTTCGCTTTTTGCTTGAACGCGGGATAAAAGATCGTTTCTTCGATTTTTGAATGAACGGTGAGCTCTTTGTCAATCTGTTGAAACAATGCTCGCCGCTGGGCGTGGGCAGTCTTGCTAAGACTTTCGACTTGTTTCAAAAGACCTTCGACGGCTCTGTGATCCGCTTTGAGTAAGGTGATTGCGTCCATTCCGGCCCTTCTTTATGACCTTCTGTGTATTTTCGAACCATACCCGATTCGTCATTGTACGAACCGCTGACGAGCAACCATACGCACGCTTGAGCCTGGCGGAGTGCACCTGCGTGGAACATTTACAATCGGTGGGGAAACCAAGTGAAGCAAGTTGTGTGTCCCCTGAGGCAACACGCTTCGTCGATGGAACGAATTGGACGGCTCCAGATAATTCGCCATAACACAAAATTGTTTTCTGTGCGAACTAAATTCCAACTGCCCGGTTTTATCCAACAGAAATCTAACGGTTGCGAAGCGTTCGGAAAGCTGTTACTTCGGAATGTACTGCGTTTTGTCGGGCATCATGCCGCCCGTGCTTCCGGAAACCTGACACACTTTCTCACCCGTGGGTTCGGTGAAGCATTCGAAGTTGCGCTCGCGCCGTAGCATTTGGATCGCTGTCCGCCAATCAGTGCACGTCGTGAACACCACGCGCAGCTCGTGGATCGGTTTGCTTCGGTCGGCGGTGAAATTGTAACCGTCCGGTCGCCTCCAGCGTCGAGCTGCGCCGGTCCTGAACGATTGAAAATGGATGGTGACCGCGCCGTCCGACCCCTGTGCGGCCTTGCGCTCAAAGCTCCGCCGGATCACGTTGCGATCGCTGAACTGCGCCGCGCCGCCGGCGCCATCGGCATCCGACGCGAAGCAAGAGTGCGGCTGAGCGAGTTGCGCCCGCGTCGGCGCGCCTGGGCACGGACCCGAAGTGACATCCTCGCGCGCCCAGTTCATCGCCTCGCTCCGTGCCTTGCCCGCGGGTTGAACGACGTATCCACCCGCGGTTAGCGCCACGATCCGCGCCGGCCCAGGCTGTTGCATGACCTTCACGCAGGCGCCGACACCAAGACCTTCGGTCGCGCCGGCCGGCACGATTCCGCAACCTAGGATGGCTGAAGCACCAAATGAAAACGCCGAAACAAGTCCGCGAAATCTCAAGCTCATCTGAACCTTATACCACGAAACCACCTAGAGTGGCTGCGCCCGGCACGTGCGGGAGCTGGGATGGGAACCACGTTCACACAATTCGAAATGCGGCTCGGGGCTATAAAAAGAAACCGGCGCCTTCGGCGCCGGTTTCGCAGGTACTTAGGCGTTGCGCACGTCGCGCTTCGCTCGATCGATTTCCGCTTGCGCATCGTTCTTGACCTCGTTGGCCATCGAACCGACTTTCTCGCTCCCTGTCATCGTGTCGCCGGTGACGGAGCGGCGTTCCCTTTCGGCCTCGGCCTCCGCCCGGTGAGCCGCTTCGCTCATGGCGTCCTTTGCGTTGTCGATAGCGTTTCCAATGTTTTTCGCCGCGGCGGCGATATCGTCTCTATCCATAGTACCTTCAATGTACCCAGGAGCAGACGAATTTTACCGCAAGCAGCCCTATGGCAGCCTGTCGCAAACGGGCTTTTTATTCAATTTTTCCAGCGCGCGTCGGGTGCTTTTCACCGTTTTCGGGACATGGAGCGTCTTTCCGGAATCGTCGCGATCTGACGTGTAGCCCGAGCTGACGAGTCTTCTACTTACAGGCTATAATGTATGGTAATCCATGGTAACCGAAAGGGCTGATTCTGCGATCTTCACGGAGCCATGGCAATCCATGTGAATGCCTATGAACTAGCCAGCGGTTTCGAATCCCGTTGGGGCTACCAATTAACGCCCGTGTTTTACGGGCGTCTCTTCCTTTAAAACGGCAAGATCCGCGACGAACTGCTGAACGCACATAGTTTCGTCTCAATCTTCGAGGCTCGTCGCACGGCAATCGACTGCCGCACGACTACAACGATGTCAGGCCGCATTCGGCGCTCGACTATCGCACGCCAAGGGGAGTTCGCGGAGAAGTTCAAAATTACTCAACCCTCACAGTTATCAGCTACGTAAATTGTCTCCTCAGGTCACGCTATAGAAAGAGGTTCGGCTGGTGGCGAAGATCTTGTGCGTACTCTACGACGACCCGGTGGACGGCTACCCGCCGAAGTACGCCCGCGATGGAATTCCGGCGATCGAGGTCTATCCCAACGGACAGCGCACACCGTCGCCGAGCGCGATCGACTTCAGGCCCGGCGATCTGTTGGGTTGCGTCTCCGGCGAGTTGGGATTGCGCAAGTTTCTCGAGCAGCGGGGCCACACGATGGTCGTGACCACCGACAAAGAAGGGCCCAGCTCGGTATTCGAACGCGAGCTGCCCGATGCCGAGATCGTGATCTCGCAGCCGTTCTGGCCCGCATACCTCACCGCTGAACGGATCGCGAAGGCACCTAAGCTGAAGCTTGCGATCACCGCCGGCATCGGCTCGGATCACGTCAATTTGGAGGCCGCGATCGCGAACAAGATCACGGTTGCGGAGGTGACGTTTTCGAACAGTATCAGCGTCGCGGAGCACGTCGTGATGATGATCCTCGGCCTGGTGCGCAACTACATTCCCTCGTACGAATGGGTCGTCAAAGGCGGCTGGAATATCGCCGACTGCGTCACGCGATCTTACGACTTGGAGGGGATGACGGTTGGGATCGCTGGCGCCGGGCGCATCGGCACTGCCGTGCTACGGCGTCTGAAACCGTTCGACGTAAAGCTGCACTACACCGACCGGTATCGGCTTCCCGAGAGCGTGGAGAAAGAACTGAACTTGACTTTCCACGAGAATGTTGAGTCGCTTCTCCCGATCTGCGACGTGGTGTCGATCAATATGCCGCTGCACGCACAAACGGAGCATCTCTTCAACGATGTGCTGCTTGCGAAGATGAAGCGCGGCGCTTATCTCATCAACACCGCGCGCGGGAAGATCTGCGATCGCGACGCAATCGTGCGCGCACTCGAGAGCGGGCGACTTGCCGGATACGCGGGCGACGTTTGGTATCCGCAGCCTGCGCCGCCAGATCATCCGTGGCGCACGATGCCGCATCACGGCATGACGCCGCACACCTCGGGAACCACGCTCTCCGCGCAAACTCGCTACGCGGCGGGGACGCGGGAGATTCTCGAATGCTGGTTCGACGGTAAACCGATTCGCGATGAGTACTTGATCGTTGCGGATGGCAAGCTCGCGGGCAGCGGCGCGCACTCGTATAGCGTCTAAGATGCGAGGGCTCTTCATTGCGTCGCAGCCCCCAGCTTTTTACATTGAATGTCCCCAATGGGCTTTTGTTGCTTGTGCATTCGGCCGACGCCCTCTCCGCATGTTGCAAAGACTAGTACGGCCCGCGATTCTCTCGTGTCACAAAATGTCACGGACGGGTCGGAAGCGGCCGGTTTCGTCTAACAGAAAGATAACGGAGCGGGCGGGAACGGTCGGTATTGGTCGGGACTGGATAACACTCTGAATGCGCTAAACCCTTATAAAACGGGACTATTCGGTAGCGGTAGGGACTGGCCGGGACCCCTGAGTTCGGGTTCGAATCCCGTTGGGGCTACCAATAAGAGCTCGCTTTTATCGAGTTCGTTCCTTTATATGTATATGCAAGCCGCCGTGTGGTACCGCTGTGGCGCGGAGGTCTTGGAAACGGCCACTTTGCGCATCGCCAAAGCGTCGTTTACTGCGTCACCAAGAACGGCGTCGATGCGAGCGGCGTGCGTTTCTCTAGTGGCTCGACGGCATGCAAGTACGTATTCGCGGTTACCGAGATCGTGGAGTAACCAAGAGCAGCGGAGATCGTTTTGAGATCCGTGCCGGCGGCTAGCGCTATCGTCGCGTGCAAAAAGTCGTTTTCGGTCATGTCACGGCTTCAAAACGGCCCGACGATTGCGCGCCTACGAAGCCAATGCGCCGGCATGTCGCGCTACTGGTGATCGTAAGGTTGCACCTTCTGGGGGGCGCCCGTTTGCTTGGGTCTCCGAGCGGGTAAAAGTCACACCGAAATGCCACCGTCAGAAGAACAAGTACATTGCCAAAACTGTGGCCGCACTAGCCCTAGCAAGGGCGCTGCTTCGTGGCTATGCGAACACTGCGATGCCCAGAACGCAACTACATCGAAAGGCGTTTCCGCCGGCCATCCGGGATACACCGTCAAGACCAAAGACGGCGTTGTTCATACGCTTGCGCCGGAAACCCGCAAAATAGCGAAATCGGAGAAGCATCCCGTCGTCTGACGGTGCGAATCGATGCGTGAGGACTTTTAGTACCTACTCGCTCTTGGACAATCCTGGTAGGGCGCTCCGTTTCGGCGTTACAACGCTTGGATGCGGGAGGCTCCGTAACCGCAGGTGAGTGCGCCCGTTGGACCCTGGAGCGATGAGAACAACACCAGATCGTACGCGCCGTCACGATCTTTCGGCGGCGTGTACTTAATGTGCCGCGCGTCATCCGCGCGCCGATAGCAGAAGCCGTAGTCGACCGAAACCGCGTCGTACGCGTTGCGTTTTACGGCGAAATTGAAGATTGGATTTTTCTCGCGGCCCGGCGCAAAGCTCGAGAAAGACCGGCCGCCAAACGGCTTGTACCGCATCATAGCCGTTGCGAGCAGCGAGCGCGGGGCTTCGCCAAGGGTATGGAGCGTCAGTATCGCCGAGCCAACTTGTTGCACGTGAGTTGTCACGCGATCCGTATAGCGAACACCGTATATGTTCACGACGGCGCCGTCCATCTGCAGCGGCACGGGACCGATGTTCTTTACGGACAGCACGACGGAGACGAGCTCTTTATCGCCGTGCAGCGGTTGGTGAGACACAGCTACGCTAATTTCTGCAGTGGGTTGCTCGTACGAGGGTTTGATGCGCTCTTGGTACACGAACACGTAGAAGCCCCACGCGGCGGCGATAATGAGCGCGACGATTTCCACGAGATGCCGCCAATGCTCGACTGGCCCCGGTGCGTGTAAACATGGTGGTTCGTAGCGTCGTCTTTTGCCATTGCGACGGCTTCTTCGAGACGGATGGAAAGCCGCTAACCTGAGCAGCCAAGCCGCGCCTCACTCCCGGCACAGGGGGCCTCGTTTTCACGGCTCCTGTCTCCTATCCCGCCGTAACCAGCACGTGCACCGTGCCGGTCTCTTGGAATTCCGCGCGCAGCTCGGGCGGCAGCGAAGCGCGTTCGCCCCACAGCTCGCCCGCCAGAATCGTCGCCGAGGGTTCGGGCAGCCGGCCGCGCAGCTGCGCGAGCGCCCAGGCGTGCGCCGATGCGAGCGCGACATCCAACGTGAGTTTTCTTGACGGCAAGCTGCGCAGGATCTGCGCGCCGCTTACGTGCCCCGCGATCCCGCGCTCCCGTTCGATGAGCCGCTGATTCGGTTCGCCCGGATTGCGCGGCAGATCGAAAGGTTCGATGCGCCCTCGAAGCAGCACGCGCGTCCCGGCGCGCGGAGGCTCGGCGCGCGTCGCAACGGCGAGCTTGATTCCGTCATCGGCTGCGCACGTAAATGCCGAGAGATCGTTCTGCGTGGCGGCGCCGTCGAGTACCGTGCAAGCAAAACGCGTGGTTCTTTCGGGGAACGATGCGATTGGCGCTCGCGCGTACAAAAGCCGCTCGCCCAGCCCGCCACCAGGGCGAGCGCGGCGAACGCGCGAAGCCGCCCAAGCCGCGCACGGGCCAGTGCAATCCATGCACAGAGAGCAACACATCCAACCAGCGTTAACACGCATAGTTCGGAGGATAGAGGTTGTGCGGCGGCTGCGCCCAAAGCGGCCGCGGCACCTAAAAGCAGCAGCGGGGAACGATCCAAGACGTAATCCAACTGCGACGAGCTGGCAGAATTAAAGGGAGCTGCAATGCGCATCATGGTCACCGGCGGGGCCGGATTCATCGGTTCACACGTAGCCGACACGTACTTAGCCGCCGGCCACGAAGTGCTGGTGCTCGACGCGTTGTGGGAACACGGCGGCGGCCGGCGCCAAAACGTTGCTCAGCGCGCGCTCTTCGTTCACATGGACATCCGCGACGAAGCCATTACGCGAATTTTCCAGGAGTTCAAGCCGGAAATCGTCAGCCATCACGCGGCGCAGGCCAGCGTGGCTATTAGTTCGCGCGATCCGATCTACGACGCGCAAGTGAACGTCATCGGCTTGCTCAACGTGCTCGAAAACTCGGTGCGCTATGGGGTGAAGAAAATAATCTACGCTTCGAGCGGCGCGACGTTTGGAACCCCCGAGCGGCTTCCGATGAACGAGCGCACACCGCAGCGGCCCGAATCGCCCTACGGCATCACGAAGTTGGTCGGCGAACACTATCTGCGTTTCTATCAGAACGAGCGAGGCCTGGACTTCACCTCGCTGCGTTATGGCAACGTCTACGGTCCTCGCCAAGATCCCAATGGGGAAGCGGGCGTCATCGCGATCTTCATCGGCAGATTCTTGGCCAAGGAGGACGTGCGCATAGATTCTGACGGCGAACAAACGCGCGATTACGTCTACGTCCGCGACGTGGCCGACGTAAACATCGCGTCGCTAGACCGCGGCAGCGGCGGCATGTATTGTATCGGTACCAACAAGCGCACGAGCGTGAATGAGCTTTACCGGCAGCTCTGCGAGGTCGCCGGTTTCGAAGCGCCGATCGTTCATGCTCCAAAACGCCCCGGCGACGCGCGCGAAGCGCAGTTCGATTATGCGCTTGTAAAAAAAGAGCTGGGCTGGGAGCCGCGCACGCAACTGCGCGATGGAATTCGGGAAACGTACGAGTACTTTAAGGATCTGCTGCCGGTAAGCCGGTGAAGATACCACTCGCGCTCGTGCGCGCGGCGACGCCGTTCGTTATGTGGGGCGCATCTCTGCGGCGCCGGATGCTTCCGCCGCAGCTTGCAATTCTCGAACTGGCGACGGCGATATGGCCGGCACTCGCGCTGCGCGCGACCATAAAGGTCGGCATCGCCGATCGGCTGGCAAGCCGTCCGGCTACGCCGGGCGAGCTTGCGCGCGATCTCGGCCTGCACGAACAAAGCGTGCGGCGCGTCCTCCGTTTGCTTTCCGGTTACGACATCGTGCGCGAAGTGCGTGGCGGGCGATTTGAACTTACGCGGATCGGGCGCTACGCGGCGCGCGACACGCGGGACAGCGTTGCGGATTTCGTTCGTTATGCGGGTGAGCCATGGCAGTTGGGCCCGTGGGAACGTTTGGACGAGACGCTGCGCACCGGCGTCCCGGCATTCGAAATCGTCCACGGGAGGAGTTTTTTTGAATACGCAAGCTCGCATCCTGAAATAGGCGAGCTTTTCGACAGCGCGATGACGTCGGTTGCGCCCCTTTACGGTGCGGCGGTGGCAAACGCATACGACTTCTCACGGGCCTCGCCAATCGCCGACGTCGGAGGAAGCTCGGGCTTGGTGCTACGCGCGATACTGCGAGCCCATCCGGACGCTAATGGCATACTCTTCGATCTTCCCGGCGCGATCTCGCGAGCTCCTCAAGTTCTTGGCGACGAGTATATGCGCGTTCGCGTTGAGGCCGGCGATTTTTTTGAACGGGCTCCGTCCGGCGCGAAAACATACGTGCTGAGTCATGTCCTGCACAATTGGGACGACGAGCGGGCGGTGAAGATCCTTTCCAACGTCCGCAAGGAGCTGCCGGCGGATGGGCGCGTGCTCATCGTTGAAACGCTCCTCGGTGACAAACCAAACCGTTGGAGTGCCGGAAACCTGACCGACGCGCAGATGCTCTCGCTCGTGCGCGGCCGCGAACGCACGCGCGCAGAATTCGAAACGCTGCTCGCGCGGGCCGATCTGCGGGCCGTTCGCGTCATTCCGACATCGGCAGCGGAGTCGATTATCGAATGCTCAGCTTGACACAATGTTCAGGAGTTTGTCCGGAACGAAAATGCGCTTACGTATCTCTTTGCCCGCGAGTTGCGTCTGAACCGGAGCTTGCGCGATCGCTAACGCATAGGCGTCGTCTTCGCCGATCCCCGGAGCCACCTCGAGCCGCGCGCGAATCTTACCGTTGACTTGCACGACGAGCGTGATCGTGTCGGCGGCGAGCGCGCGTATGTCAGGTTCCAGATAGCTTTCCACATGTACCGACGTCTGGTGTCCCATGCGTTCCCACAACTCGTCCGCCAGGTGCGGCGCAAACGGCGCCATGATGAGCGGCAGCGCATGTACGGCGTACGC
>PLLF01000037.1 GCA_003140855.1 Vulcanimicrobiota bacterium | reverse complement strand
ATGATCGCCGCCGGCGTCAACTCGTTCAAAGTCTTTATGGCGTACAAACACGTGCTCTACGTCGACGACGAAACGATTTTCAAAACGCTGCAAGCCTGCCGCGATGCCGGTGGCTTGGTGCAAGTGCACGCCGAGAACGGCGACGTGATTGAAGTCATCACGAAACAAGCGCTCGCCGCAGGCAAAACCGAGCCGAAATGGCACGCGCTCACGCGCCCGGTCGAATGCGAGGGAGAGGCGACACATCGCGCGATTCGCCTGGCAGAAATCGCCAGCGCGCCGCTCTACGTCGTGCATGTCAGCAGCGCGATGGCCGCCGACGCCATCAGCGACGGCCGCAAGCGCGGCCTGCCGGTTTATGGCGAAACCTGTCCGCAGTATCTCGTTTGCGACTTCACCGACTACGAGCGCCCGAATTTCGAGGGCGCTAAATACGTGCTCTCGCCGCCGATTCGCGAGAAATGGAACCAAGATGTACTGCTGCGCAAGCTCAAGAACATGGAGCTGCACAGCTTCGGCTCAGATCACTGCTCGTTCAACATGTGCGGGCAGAAAGATCTGGGCAAGAACGATTTCTCGAAGATTCCAAACGGCGCGCCCACTGCCGAAGACCGGCTCGCAATCCTCTGGCAGGTCGGCGTCAACAGCGGCGTGCTCGGCCCCAACCAGTTCGTCGCGCTCTGCTCTACCAATCCGGCGAAATTCTTCGGCCTCTTCCCGCGCAAGGGCACGATCGCGGTCGGCAGCGATGCGGACATCGTCGTCTGGGATCCGAAGAAAAAGCGCACGATCTCTGCCAAGAGCCATCACTTGAACGTCGACAACAACGTCTTCGAAGGAATGACCGTCGAGGGCCGCCCGCGCTACGTCTTCTCACGCGGCAAGATGGTCGCCGACGGCGACAAATTCACGGGCACAAAAGGCGCGGGCAAACATCAGAAGAGCGCGCGATACTACCCGGTGACGGTCTAATACACAGTTGTCATCCTGAGCTTGTCGAAGGACCCCGAGCAGCGTGCGAAGCACGCGTGACGAGGGGACCCACAAACGGAGAATACTTTGGAATCTAAAGTTACGATCGGTCTAATACAGGCGCACCACGATACCGACGGCGCGCAACCGGTTGCGGTGCATAAAAAAGCAGCGACCAACAAGCACCTAAAGCTGATTCGCGAGGCCAAGAAAAAGGGCGCGCAGATCGTGTGCTTGCAGGAGCTGTTTTACGGGCCGTATTTCTGTACGGAGCAAACGCCGAAGTGGTACGAAGCGGTCGAGCAGATTCCTAACGGGCCGACCACCAAGCTGATGCAAGATCTCGCAAAAGAGCTCGGCATCGTCCTCATCGTGCCGATGTATGAAGAAGATTTTGCGGGCGTATATTACAACACGGCGGCCGTGATCGACGCCGACGGAAAATATTTGGGCAAGTACCGCAAGCACCATATTCCGCAGGTGCAAGCCGGCCCGCCGGGCTGCGGATTCTGGGAGAAGTATTATTTCCGTCCCGGAAATTTGGGCTATCCGGTGTTCGATACTGCGTTTGCTAAAGTCGGCGTGTACATTTGTTACGATCGCCACTTCCCCGAAGGCGCGCGCATGCTCGGCTTGCATGGTGCGGAGATCGTCTTCAACCCGTCGGCCACAGTCGCCGGGCTTTCAGAATATCTTTGGAAGCTCGAGCAGCCGGCGCACGCCGTTGCCAACGGCTATTACGTCGGCGCGATCAATCGCGTCGGCGTCGAGACGCCCTGGAACATGGGTGAGTTTTACGGCCAGTCGTACTTGGTCGATCCGCGCGGAAATTTCGTCGCGGTCGGCAGCCGTGATAAAGATGAAGTCGTCATCGGCGTGATGGACCGCAACCTCATAACCGAGGTGCGCAACACCTGGCAGTTCTATCGCGATCGCCGTCCGGAAACGTACGACGATCTCGTCCAGGTCTAGCATGCAAACGACGGCAACGCAGGTGCGCGTGGGCGATGTCATCGTGCTCACCGATGCGGCGCACAAAGAGGCCGAGCAGAATCACTCCATGTGGAATGAAGACCTGCGGCCCTGTACGCTCGCAGAACATTCCTGGCCCGGATCGAAGTTTGCGTCGCTCTGGATAGGCATGTGTCTCTGCATCCCAACCTACACGCTCGCCGGCAGCATGATCTCGCTGGGATTGAACTGGTGGGAAGCCGTGCTTGCGATTTTCGTGGGAAGCGTCGTCGTGCTGAGCGCGATTCTTCTCGTATCCCACGCGGGCACGAAGTACGGAATTCCGTACCCCGTTTTTGCGCGCTTATGGTTCGGCACGCGGGGCGCGCACGTTCCGGCGCTGGCGCGCGCACTGATTGCGGCGGGCTGGTTCGGCATCAACTCCTGGTTCGGCGGCCAGGCGCTCGACGCGATTCTCACAACCGTTCTGCCCGCCTGGCGCGCTTTCGGCACGGTCTGGGGCGGCTATCCGCAGCACCTCTGGTTTGCGTTTGCGATATTCTGGCTGATTAATGTTGCGATCGCGATGCGCGGTCCACAAGCGATCGGGCGGCTCGCGCAGATTGCAGCGCCCACCGTCGCAATCGCGGCAATCGCACTGCTCGTGTGGGCCGTTCATAGTGCCGGCGGATTCGGGCCGATGCTGGCCGCTCCGGCGAAAGTGCACGGCGGACAATTCTGGGCGACCTTCTTGCCATCGGCCGTCGGCGTGATCGGCTTCTGGGCAACGCTCGCGCTGAACATTCCCGACTACACCCGCTACGCGAAAACGCAGCGCGGACAGCTCCTCGGCCAAGCGCTCTCGATGCCGCTAACGATGGCGCTCTTCTCTTTCCTCGGTATCGCGGTGACGTCGGCGACCGTGATCATCTTTGGAAGAGCGATCTGGAACCCCGTTGATCTAATCGAGAAATTTCCGGTCGCGGTTATCGTCATCGCCGGCATCATCGTTATTCTGTCCTCGGTAACGATCAACGTCGGCGCAAACGTCATGGCGCCAGCGCGCGCGTTCGAGAATCTTTGGCCGCGAGTCATTAATTTCGCGATCGGCGCCGTGCTGACCGGTCTGTTGAGCCTCGCGATGCAGCCGTGGAGAGTGCTCGAGACGTCGCAGAATTATGTTTTCCTGTGGCTCGGAACCTACGGTTTGATGCTCGGCGCTTTTGACGGAATTGCAATTGCCGATTACTGGCTGGTGCGCAAGCGCCGGCTCGATCTGGCGCAACTCTATAAACCCAGCGGCATCTACGCCTATGCGCGTGGCTTCAACCTGCGCGCCGTTGGCGCACTTCTCGTCGGCTGGGGAATCGCGCTAATAGGATACTTCCTCGCGCCCGTCCACTTTTTGTGGAACGGCGGATGGGTCTTCAGCCTGCTGGGCGGCCTAATCGCCTACTGGCTGCTGATGCGCGGGGACCGCTCGGCCATCACCGAAGAACAATTTGACGCCATTACGACGGAGGCCTAACGATGCAACTGCTCAAGAAAAAGAACGCCGATCGCGCGAAGAAACATCTCTTCGCCGCGCAGCAAACGTACTACGAGCAACCGCTGACGCTCGTCGGTGGCCACCGCACGCGCGTGCGCGACGATGAAGGCAACGAATATCTCGACGCGTTCGCCGGCATCGCAACCAACACGCTTGGCTACGGCGAGACCGAAGTAACCGAAGTCGTCGGCGAGCAGGCCAAGAAGCTGATGCACGTCTCGACGCTTTACCTGACCGACGAGATGCTCGACCTGGCCGAGAAAGTCTCCGACATCTCCCCGGCCGGCATGACCAAAAGTTTCTTCGCGAATTCCGGTTCGGAAGCCAACGAAATGGCCGCGCTCATTTCGCGCCTTTCAAAGAATTCATCGGATTTTCTGTCGCTCGAACAAGCCTATCACGGCCGCACGCTCTACACCGTTGCGCTGGCGGGGCAAAGCAATTGGCGCAACTTTGGTCCTCAAGTGCCGCATGTCGCCTTCGTGCCAAGTCCTTATTGCTACCGCTGCCCGCTCAACTTGACCTATCCGTCGTGCGGCATAGCGTGCGCGAAGTCGGCCAAACGCGTGATCGAAACGCAAACTAACGGCAATCCCGCCGCGATGATCGCCGAAACGATCGCCGGCGTCGGCGGCATCATCGCGCCACCCGACGAGTACTTCAAAGTGTTGAAAGAAACGCTCGAACCGTTTGGCACGCTTTTTATCGCCGACGAAGTGCAGACCGGCTGGGGACGGTTGGGCGACGGCATGTTCGGCATCACCGGAACGTACGGCGTCGTGCCCGATATCATCACGTCAGCTAAAGGCTTGGCCAGCGGCTTGCCGATCGGCATCACGATCACGCGCCCGGAGTTGGCAGATGTTTTTAAAGGCCCGCATATCAACACGTTCGGGGGCAACCCGCTGTCGTCGACCGCAGCGCGCGTCACGATTGAAGTGATCGAGAAACGCAACCTGATCGCGAATGCTAAACGCCAGGGCGAGAAATTGCTGGCCGGCTTGCGCGATCTGCAAAAACGCTTCCCGCTCATCGGCGAAGTGCGCGGTCACGGGTTAATGATCGGCGTCGAGCTGGTGCAAGACCCGAAGACGAAGGCCTACGCGACGGCCGAAGCCACGCGCATGCTCGAAGAGATGCGCAAACGCAACGTGCTCATCGGCAAAGGTGGCAGGTTCGGCAACGTGCTACGCATTCAGCCGCCGCTGATTTTCGACGACAACGACACGACCGAATTCCTGAAAGCGTTTGGGGACGCCCTAGCCGCCCTATAGGAATCGGGATGCGCACGCTCGCGGGATTGGCTCTCGCATTCGCACTGTCTTCGGCGGCCATTCTCGCACAGTCCGGCATTCGGATCAATGCTCAAGGCACATTTACCGATGTCGGCGTGTGGATGTACCGCACGGATGATAACAAGTATCGTAACGGTGACGGCGTAAAAGGAACGAACGAAACGTTAGTCATGCCGTCGCCGTCCCCTCAATACGGCGAGACGCTGGTGGGGATTACGCACATACATCACGAGCGCGATGCGATGGGATATCCGGTACACATATCCCTGATCGAAAAAGCTTTTGCCAATCTTCACAAGGTGCAATTCTTCTCTAGCGGCAGCACCATGTTGTGGCAATACGACGCCGGAAACCCATTCGGCAGGGAAACCGGCGTGGCGAAGGACCCGGCGCGGCCCGATCCGCTTCAGGATTTCAAACTTACGGGTCCCGTGCCCGCAGACGCCCCCATGCCTCCTGAATACCAGGACGCAGTCGCTTATCTCAAAGGCGCTTTAGGCAGCATCGAAAATCTTCCGGCCGCGCAAAAAGATCTTTCAAATTATGTCGTGATGTTTGCCGAAACGAATGACACGATTTGGATGGAGATTGCTCCCAATTCGGCGCCGGGCGAGGCAATACATCTGGGGTGCCAGATGCAGAACGGGCGCGACATGGTTTTCGGTTACCAGAAAAAGGCGCCGACGAGAAAGCACGGCGGGCCTTGGATCCAATGCTTCTAGCGCGGAAACGGGCGCGCTCTACGCCCACAAAGTAACTTTTTCATACGTAGACCTTTCTGGCACAGGGTCGTGCCGGTGGGAAGGTGTACTGGTACGAAAACACCAGAGGAACTCCGCCGAAAGGAGCCTTATGAACTACCGCGTCCGCGCTAAACTAGGGGAAATGTGATGCTTGCTTCAATGCCGATGAACGGTTTTGTGCCGACGAGCGACGCCGAAAAAGCTCGCGCTTTTTACAAGGGCGTGCTTGGATTCGAGCTGATCAGTGACAACGAATACGTCGCGACGTATCGCGCCGGAGCGAATAAGGTCATGTTGCAAAAGGGTGCGACTTCGCCACCGGCGCAGCGGACGATCGTCGGTTGGGAGGTTACCGGCATACGCGACGTCGTTTCCGAGCTCACAAAGCGCGGCGTAGAGTTCTTGCGCTTAAATATGGAATGGATAAAGCAAGACGACCTCGGCATCTGGAACAGTCCCGACGGCAAGGTCGCGTGGTTCAAAGATCCCGACGGCAACACGCTGTCGGTTTCGGAACACTAACCCTTCGGTTTGAAGCCCAGCGATAGCGAGTTAATGCAGTAACGCGTACCCTCGGGGCCCGGCCCGTCATCAAAGACGTGCCCGAGGTGCGAATCGCAACGCTTGCAACGCACTTCGATTCGATGCATCCCCAAACTATTGTCGTCGATGAGGCGCACGTTCTTCTGCTGCTCGGGATGTGTGAAACTCGGCCACCCGCAATGCGATTCGAATTTTGAATCCGATGCAAACAGCCCCACGCCGCAAGCGCCGCATGTGTACATACCTTCGTCGTCCACGTTGAGCAACGGGCCGCTGAACGGCCGCTCCGTGCCGGCTTCGCGCAAGATGTGATAGCGCTCGGGCCCGAGCTCCGCCCGCCATTCTTCTTCGGCCTTTTGGACTTCCGGAGTCTCGTCGTGCTTCATAATGGATCGAGCTCCGCGAAGATCGCGTCGACCTCGAATTGCAACCACGGCAAAGCCGGGTGCTCGAAGCGGTCTCCGGCCGAGTATTCGCGGATACCGGCGGCGTGCGCAACTATGCGGCGCGTCTTTGGATCGACGTCGAGAGCGAGCACGGAACCCGTTGCCAGGTAGCGCGCAATCTTTTTAGCGAGGTAGCGCCGATCGTCTGAAGGCGAGCGCACTTCGACCGCCAGCTCCGGGGAGAGCGGCGGTTTCTCGCGGCCCTTGCCGGATAGCGCTTGCCGGCGCTCGCGACTCAGGTATGCAATGTCCGGGACGAACTCGGTTTTCTTCGTGCCTATTATCGCACCCGGATCAAAGCGAATTTCCGGCACGACGAAGCCGCGGTCGCCGGCACAAGCCTTGATTACGGTAGCCAGAGCCAGCTGAACGAGGCCGTGGCTCATCTGCGGGCTCACCTTTGGGTAAGGGCGGCCGTCGAGGTATTCGATCTCGGGCCGGTCGCGCATCGTGCTCGCCATCTGCATCTCACATGATAACAAAAAAGGCGCCTATGGGCGCCTTTTCCGATGTTACCCTTCGCTTACGTCAGAGCGCCTTCCTTAATTCCCGAGCGGATTTGGGCGCGCAACTCGGGCGTGTCCTGATGCTTGTGCACTCTGACCGCATGCGTGACGGCGGAGTCGAGCAATTCGTCTTCGGAGTCGGCTGCAATCGCGATCGTGCAGTTGTTCTCACTGGGGAATTCGCGGCAATCGATAGTCTTACGAGCCATTCTTAATCCCTCTCCACGAGTGGTGGACAGGACTGGTACCGCGCCCAAGCCATCTCTCCCTTCGCTGGCCCGGAGCGCCCTATTCGGCGAGGAGTTTGTGGGCTTGGGGGGTGTCCTGATACTCCACCGTGAGGATCGCGCGCATGTGCGTGCGGGCAGCGCCGGCCTCGGGCGTGCCAATCTTGCCGAGCGTGTTGTACATGTCGAGCAGCAGCTGCGGCAGGTCGCGGTCGCGCGGGTAGACTTTGTGCAGGTCGTCGATCGCCGTCGCGATCTGAACGGCGGCGCCGCTCTCCTGCGTCGTGTAACCGTAGCCGATCATGAAATTCACGCGTTTGAGTTCGTTTTGAATGCCGAGAATCGACATCCCCATCGGGCCGAAGTATTCGTCGGCAGGGGCGAGCGATGTCAGGTACACGTCATGCGGTTGCGATTTGACGTTCGCGATAATCGGCGGTGCGTTAACCATGCGCAGGCGATTGACCACAGACTGCGCATTCACTTGATCGCCTTGCGTGTAGCCCTCCGCGCCCGCCGCAGCATTTCGCAGCGCGTTCAAAAACCCGGGACCCCACGTTGAAGGTAGATTGGCCACTGGAAACGCCGGTTCGTTCGCATGCACGAAGGCCAAGCTGCGCCAGGAGGCATCGCGCGTAATCAACCAGCCGCGCCAGTTGGCCTCGACGCGTTCGAGCTGCGCGTTGGCGTCGTGTGGATAGGCTTGTAGCAGCGCCGCGGCATCTTCATCGGCGTATTGCGCGAGTGCGATTGGATCTTCGAGCGCGTCGATGCGCGCAAGAAGATCTTTGGCTTTGGCTTGTTCCGCGCGATCGGGGTTGTTCTTCTGCACGTAGAGCGCGGCTTCGCGCACCCACCACGGCACGGCCTCGTGATTTATCAGCGGATCGTAGTGCAGCGAGGCAGCCATAGTCACCGTCGTTTGCGCGAGGTAGCCATAGACCGGATCGTCCGGACGTTGCAACGAGTACGCGCGGCCCGCGTTAAATATCGTCGAGAGGTAAGCTTGTTGGTTATAAAACGTCCAGCCTTGCGCGTTCCCTTTTTCGAACGCGGCCTTCATTTGAGCGTAGAGTTTGCCGGGGTCGGCCATCAGCGTCGCGTTCGCTTGCATGGGCAGCAGCCCGAGCGCGACCAGTATCGCAATTACGCGAACAGCGTTACCCATCATCCAACACCATTCCCAATTTATTACTCGAAATGGCATTTTTTAGTTCCCGAGCTATGCGGCGCCCGGTTGACATCGGTTCGGAGTAGTGCAGATACGAGTAGGGCGAGCCGTCGATAAAGAGATTCGTTCCCGCGACGATGCGCGCCGAGATCTCCATCACGAAGAATTGCATATCGGGCGTGATGATCGTTTCGATACAGAACGCGCCGAACAAACCTTTGGGCCCGCAAATCTCCTTGCTGACGCGCACAACCGCCTCGCCCATGCGGTAAGCTTCGGCCAGCATCGATTCGCGCAGCGACACGGGCGAATTACCGACCACCACATAGGAAGGCTGCACGTCCATGCCCTCTTGCGCGGCCGCCGGAATGCGCCCGAGCGAATCAACGTTGGTCTCGTAGCGGCGATCCATGCTCATGATCTCGAGCCGGTTTTCCAGCGGCGAATAAAAATAGTGGATGTAGAGTGGCACGCCGACGATGTATTCCTGAATGATGTGCTCTTCTTTGAGATGCGCGGCGCGGGCTTCGAAGTCGGCGCTGTCGCGGATGAACATGTAGCCTTTGCCGCCCTGCGCGCCGTAGAGTTTGACGATAACCGGCCGATCGATCTCGCCGCTGCGCTCGAACTGGCGCGGCAACGTGAGGCCCGCGCGCGAGAGCCACTGCCGCTGTAATTCGCGGCTGGCCTCCCAATCGAGCACGGCTTTGTTCCCGAAGTACGGAATGGTCATGCGTTTATGTTCGTCGAGCGAAAGATAGGCGACGAACGAACCGTGCGGCACGATGATGAGCTTTCGCTTCTCGAGCTGCGGCATGAGCGCCGGGAAATCTTGGTAGCGCTCGATCGCGATCACTTCATCCACGAAACCGAACGAGCGATACAGCGCCTTGGTGTCGCGGTTGGCGATTGCGAGCGTGCCGAACCCTTCGTCGTGCGCGCCCTTCAGGATTTGCAGCGCCGAGTGCGATCCGAGCGTCGCTATTGTGTATGTGCCTTGGTCTGCCATTACGTTATCGCGCGTTCGATGGCCGGGTTGCAGAGCAGCTTCTCGATGGCGTCTTGCACTACAGGCGGCTCCGCAGGCGCGCCGTTTTCAGCAAAAAGCCGCCAGCCGACGTAATGTATTGCGAAGCCCTTCGGCGAGCCCGGCGGCATAACGTCGACCTTAGGAATCATCGAAATCCACGTTTCGCCCGCACGCGGCGCCGGCGACTCCAGCACTTCCAGCGTATGTTTGTTCGGATTAAACAGCGACTCGTTACGCTGCACGCTGGCGGCGACTTCATCGCTCGACGCGGGGCCCGCGAACTGCCAGATGTCGGCGCGTTCGACCTGTGCCACATCCACACCAAGCCGCCGCAATGCGGTCAGCGCGCTGTACGCGGTGTTGTCGGGGATCTTCAGTTTAATAGCGATGGTATGCAGCACGTTAGTGGCCGTGGATACCCGCCCATGGCGGCGAGGTCCTCGTCATCCGGGGTAATCGGCCGCCCCTAAGTTACGGAAGCGACTCCCCCGATTCGAGCGCTACCACGTCCGCTAAATCTTTTGGTCGGCCCGTCGCGCGTTTGTTCCGGATAAAATCATCGCGCCCTATGAACGGTACGGGTACGCCGAAAAGATTGTCTTCGATGCGTCTTTGCCAAGCTTCCTCGAAAATAACGGCATCAATGTCAGTGATGATATCGATACGCAACGGCTGGGTGCCAATTGCTAAAATCAGATCGTCACTCTGGAGGTCGCGTACAGAAAGGTCGCCTAGTGGCGCTCCAAATTCCGCCAAAGCTCGGTAGACTCGAGCCGCGTTCTCTGCTGAGCGCTCAATCCAAATATCCAGATCACCGGTCGCGCGGGGAGCCCCGTAGGCTCCAAGCGCATGCGCGCCAACGACCAGGTATTTAACGGAGGCGTCGTTTAGCCCACGGAGCAGTTCGATCCAATCGGAGCTCGGTGATATCAATCCCTCGTGCCTCCCAAGCTAGCACTGTTAGGTTCCACACTGCTTCAATCCGCTCACTGAGCGGCCGTGAAAGCCAATAGTCGCGATCGGCCGCGCTGGTGTCGTCTTTTAAACGGGACTTACGAACTGTCCAAGTAGCCCGGCGACGATTTGCTCTTCCTTCCGGTGTGCTTTCGTCGTACATATCTTTGTTATTGATTCGACTCAGTCATAACGCGCCCCTAGGTTCGACCAGCTACCGAAGCGCTTTAGCAAATGCGCGAAAAAGCGCGGCGCCGCCCGATGGCGCCAAGCTATCCTTGCGATCGGTTATGTCGGGATGGTTAAAATTCCATGCATCGCGCTCAGGGTGCGGCATGATCGCTAGCACGTTGCCTTCCTTGTTCGTGAGGCCGGCACACCTTAACGCGGAACCGTTCGGAACAGCGGCATCGTCGACGGCCCCGTCTGAGTGAGCGTACACGAATGCCAGATGTCCGCCCGAAGCTATCTCTTTCAAATGATCATCCGTCGCAGCCAGGCGGCCTTCGCCGTGGGCTACCCATGCCGGAATGACCGAACCGCTGGGAAGCGCAGCAGTAATCGCGCACCGCGACGGATTCGCCGCGAGTTTTATGTGCACGTGCTTGCAAATAAATTTTCCGCTTGGCGCGTTGCGCGTAAAAGCGGCGGTCGGTTTGCGAACAGCGCCGGTTCCGGGCACGAGACCGGCCTCGAGTAAAATCTGCGCGCCGTTGCAAATGCCCAGCACAAGCTTGCCTTCCTCCGCCGCCTCGATCACATAATCCATCATTGGATCGTGGGCAGAAATTGCACCGGCGCGAATGCGATCTTCGTATGCAAAACCACCGGGCAATATGTAGGCTGCGTAGTTTGGCAGCAAGCCGGCTTTACTCCAGTGCACGCTTTCAGCGTCCAATCCGACATCCCGGCAAATACGGACCGTTTCGTTTTCGCTGTTCGTACCTGGAAAAACCAGCACGGCAACGCGACCGCTCATGCGTAGATCTCACCGAGCGGCTCGACCCACGCGGCGCGCAGTTCGTCCAAGTCCCAGGACTCGCCGCCTGATGTGATGTCTACTTCGCCCTCAATATCCGCGACGGTCGTAATGCCTAGGCGCTGCCAGTCTTCGAACGCCGCAGTCTCTGCAGCCTCGACCAACCAGCCCCCGTCAAAAGTTTGCGACGTTATGTCCGTCTCGAACTCCACCCCGAAATCATTTCCGGAAGCAAACGCCATTTGCGCGGCAGCCGCCAATACACCATCGCCTCCGATCGCTCGCGCCGAAAGAATCAGCCGCCCCTCGATCGCCTCGAGGACGGCGGCTACCCGCTTATCCTCGATGAAATACAGTGGCGAGCCCGGATGTTTTAGCGCCGGCGTCACGACCTTGCTCACGTCGTCGACCACGCCCACACACCCGATGATCGGCGAGGATGGGATGGCCGTTCCGGAAGACGACTCATTGTATAAGCTGACGTTCCCGGACACAAACGGCAGCCCGAGATTTTTCGCTTCCTCCGACAATGTGTCGACGGCGCTAACGAGCTGCGCGTAATGCTCTTCGTTATTCGGATTGCCGAAATTCAGGCAATCGGTCAGGCCGATCGGGCGGGCTCCGACTGCAACGATCTTACGAACCGCTTCACGCACGCTTCTGCCAACGCTCAAGGCAACGCCAAACTTCGCGCCCGGTAACGGCACAATCACGCCCGCGTCCGCGGTACCGCGCGGGATGACGGTCGTGCCGCGCACGACTGCATCGTACTCTTTGTACAGCGGCTCCCGCGAACACGCGTTGATGTCCGCCATGGATTGGGTTAAGAGCGCGCCTTCGCCCCCTTTGTCATGGTGAGCGGCGTTCGCTTTGCGAACGCCAGTCGAAGCACGGCCGAGCTTGGCGAGGCCCGCACTCAGCCTCGCCTCATTTGAGATCGCGCCCGTCAGAAAGTCAATCGGCACGTCCATTACGATTTTGCTGCCGTGCCGCACGACGTATCGCTTCTCGTCTTGCACGGCGCCGATCACGACCGCTCGCGCCCCGCGGGCAATCTCCGGCAGCGAAAATTCTTCATTATATATGCGCAGCACATCGAGCGTAACGTCGCCCGGAAGAATCCAACACAGCCGCTCCTGCGTTTCGCCGACGGCGATAACCTCGGGCGGCAGATTTTCGAGCGCGACATTCACGTCGTCGAGATCGATAATCGCACCATACCCGCCGCTTGCACACAGTTCGGCCGTGCATCCCATAATGCCGCCCGCGCCGAGGTCCTTAAACCCGGCGGTGATCTTCTTCCCGCGTAGATATTCAAACACGCGATAGCTCGCGCGCATGATCACGTTCTTCAAAAACGGATCGGGCACTTGGACCGCGCTCTTGTTGGCTTCTTGGTTCGCCTCTTCGAGCGTGAGCGACGAGAACGACGCGCCGCCGAATCCGCTGGCGTCGGTGGCCTTGCCGACGAGCACGATATCCCAGCCGGCCGAGTTCTTCGGCGCGCGCGAATGGATGATCTCGTTTTCTTTGACCAGCCCCAGCGCGATGACGTTGACCAGGCAATTGTCGTTGAAGCCTTCGTCGAAATAGACGTCGCCCGCAATGTTCGGAACTCCAATCGCATTGCCGTAGGCGGCGATGCCGTCAACCACTTGCTGCGCGACGTAACGCTGATGCGAGTGCGGATCTTCGACCCGGCCGAAACGCAAACAGTCCGCCAGCGCGATCACTTCTGCGCCCATGCAGAGCACGTCGCGTACGATCCCGCCGACGCCGGTGGCGGCGCCTTCGAACGGCACGACTTGCGAGGGATGGTTGTGCGATTCGTGCGCGATCACAACGCCATATCGCTCGCCATTGTGCTCACCTAAATGCAAAACGCCGGCGTCCTCGCCGGGGCCGAGCACGACGTCCGGGCCGGTCGTCGGCAGTTGTTCCAATAAATGACGGCTGCTTTTATAGGAGCAATGCTCGCTCCACTGTGCGTCAAACGCATAGAGCTCGACCGTCGTTGGTTCGCGCCCCAAACCTTCGGCGATGCGGCGCAACTCGTCGGGCCGCAAAGCGAGGTTTGGTTTAGGCAAAGTTTGGCGGCGGGGCGGAGGGCTGCATGTTGAGCGCGGCGTCGGCCTGCAGCACCGCCGAGCGCGCGTTGGTTTGCACCATCAGCGTGCGGCCGAACATCACCGTGTCTTCGAGGCCGAGCACTTTGGCGCAGTCTAGCGCAATTGCACTTGGATCCTTCGCACTTGCCTCGAATACCGGCGCGCTCGTCGTGCCCTCGATCATTGCACACAGCGCGCCTTCAGGGCCGGAGAACGTCACGTAAACCAACCGCGCGAAGCTCGCGTCATGCTGCTGAATCAATTGGAGCACGAAGCCCGGTGTTTTCTTGGCGCTCGCAACGTGGCGGATCATCGGCAGACCGAGCTGTCCTAGCGCTTGCGAGAGCACGTTGATATCCGCGGTCTGTTCGGCACTCTCGGCGAAAATCGCAATCATGCCGGGGCGCATTACCGGAAAGCTTCCCACCATCTCCGTGACCTGCTCGTAGGCGCCCTTGACAAAGTTTAACGCTTCGTCGTCAACCTTTTCAAGGTTGCGATAAATCTGTTTGTCGAGCATCCGGTCTTCGCGCCCGCCGGGCCAGATACGCCACGAGTCGTTGTCGATCACGTCCGCAATCACGAGTTGGCCCTGATTTTCGCCACCGGCTAATCGCCCGAACTCGATCTTCAAATCCACCAGCATTACGTCGCGCTTGCGCCAAGCGTGCGCAAGGATTTCGAAGGTAATGCGCGCGATCTCGCTCATCGCAGCGATCTCTTGCGGCTGCGCGATATTGCGCGAGATGATTTCGTCCGGCGTTATCAGCGGGTCGTGGTTTGCGTCGTCTTTCAAAAAGAACTCGAGCATGCGTGGAACCAGAATCGCCCCCCGCTGCATGCCGGGATTACGCTTTACCAGCGAACCGGCTGCGACTCCGCGCACGACCACTTCGAGCGGAATCATGTTGCAGCGCCGCACGAGCATTTCGTTTTGATCGTCGTCCTCGCCGCCGCTCAGGTAATGCGTCGGCAAGCCGCACAGATTGAGCAACCTGAAGACGCGCGCGGTCGTCTGCGCCGCCAGCCGGCCCTTTCCGGCGATCTCATTGCGCCGCGCTCCGTCGCCCGCGCTTATCGAATCGGTTTGTTTTATAACCGCGAC
This sequence comes from Vulcanimicrobiota bacterium, assembly GCA_003140855.1. Taxonomy (GTDB): domain Bacteria; phylum Vulcanimicrobiota; class Vulcanimicrobiia; order Vulcanimicrobiales; family Vulcanimicrobiaceae; genus Rubrimentiphilum. The sequence goes on along the minus strand of PLLF01000037.1, from coordinate 8,818 downwards.
GTCGGGCTGGCCCGGACTCTCGTACAGCACTTTGGTCTTACCGTGCGCGATTTCCATGCCCTTGTTCACAATTTTACCACCGCTTGCGATGGAAACGCAGGAAGCTTCTCTATGCGGTCCGCAAGTTGGCGCGCACGCGTGGCGGCGCTGCCGATATGGCGCGACGGCTCCAGCATGCGGCGTATCTCCGCCGGGTCGAGTCGGTTCGTGAGCTCGGGCTCTTCGGTTAACAGCTGGCCGAGCGGATTTTCCTTACCTTGCGCGATCGCTTTCCACGACTGCATAGCGGCGGTGCGCAGCACTTCGTGAAGTTCTTGGCGGTCGCCGCCGGCGCGCACGGCTTCGAGCAGCACCGACTCGGTGCCGGCGAACGGACCGTATGTGCGCAAGTTGTCCGCGATGCGCTTTTTTTCGACCGTCAGGCCGTTCACGACTTTGAGCGCCAGTTGCACGATCTCATCGGTGCAAAGCAGCGCTTCGGGCAGAATCGTGCGGCGGTTGGCGCTGTCGTCGAGCGTTCGCTCCAAGTAATTGGTCGCGGCGTTTTGCCACGCGACTTCGGCATACGCCGGCAGCAGGCGCGCGAGCGACCCGATGCGCTCGCACAGGATGGGATTGCGTTTGAACGGCATGGCGGAACTGCCTACTTGCTTTTCGGCAAACGGCTCGAAGACTTCGCCGAACTCGGGCGAGCTCAGTATGCGAATATCAGCGGCGAATTTCGAGAGCGACGCGCCGATGCCGGCGAGCGCGCTCAACAGCATGTAGTCGAGCTTGCGCGGATAGGTTTGCGTGCTGATCTCGCGCGCGGTCAAGCCGAACCGGTCGAGCACCGCCTTTTCCAATTGCTCGGCTGAGCCGCTCCCGTTCAACAGTTGCTCGTACGAGGCCGCCGTCCCGACCGCGCCGCGCATACCCTTCGCGGTCAGATTGTCAAAAACGAAACGCAGCGACGCATCGTCGATCGAGAGATCCTGCGCGTAAACCGAAAACCGGTAGCCGAGCGTCGTCGGCTCCGCGGGCTGCAAGTGCGTAAATGCCATGCAAACCAGGTCGGCGTACTCGCGAATCCTTTTGGCAAAGGCGCGCAGCAGCTCGCCGAGCGAGGCGCCGATCAGCGCGGTAGCGCGGCGCAAGCGGTACGTCTCAACGGTATCTTCCACGTCCATGGATGTCGAGCCGACATGCAGTTTGCCGCCGCCGGTTTTTGCCTGCGACGCGAAAACGCGTATCTCGGCCATCAGGTCGTGGTGAATCTCGCTTTCGATTTTCAGCGCGGCTTCGATATCCACGTCGCCCGCGTGTGCGCGAATATCGTCGACTTCTTCTTTTGTCACCAGGCCGTGGCGCGATTGCGCTTCAGCCAGCGCGAGCCAAACCTGGCGCCACAGTTTGCGGCGTTCGCGCTCGGAAAAAAGCGTACGCAGCTCGGCGCGCCCGTATCTCCAAGAGAACGGCGACGCGTAAGTATCGTAGGTCATGCGGTCGTCGGACGTTTCGCGCTAAGGCCCGCCAGTTCCGCGGTCAAGACTTCGACCGCCAGTTCGGGGTCGTCGATCCGCCCCGTGACGATGGCGTCGAATGCGCCGATAGCGCGTTCGAAGGCGCGCGTGGCCCGCTGTTCGCCGATCCGCGCAGCGATCGGTCCAAGCGCGCGCGAACGCCATGCCGAGCGGCCCGTTAGTTGCCCGCCCCGCGCGAGCTCCCACAGGAGTCCGCATTCGGTCGCGACCGCGTAAACCAGCGGCACGCCGGCGATTCTGTCGCTTGCAAACATCTCGCGCGCAATCGACAGAGCCTCGGCGACGCGGCCTTCCACAAGCGCGCCGGCATATTTGTAGGCTTTGGGATCTTCGATTGAAAGCGTTTCTTGCTCGAGATCGGCGAAGGTTATTTTCTTACCGCCCAGCGCAAGTTTCTCGAGATCGTTGCGAATCGCAGCCAAGTCGGCGCTGCTTCCGGCGAGTGCCGCGACAACGCGCGGCTCAGCCGTAACTTTTAGTTCTTGAAGCNNTTTCTTCTGTAAATCGCTTACGCGTTTCATCGTTGGCCGTCGTGTCGATGCGCAGCGCGCTGCGGCCCGCCATTGCGCCAAACGGCTGTGGACGTTGCGCGCGCGGCGAGAGCAAATCGCAAATGACCAGCGTGTTCCCCTCCGGAACCGCTTCCGCGACGCTCCAAATGTCGCGGCGTACCGCCGTCTTCAGCGTTTGCGCTTCCGTTATCACGATCAGCCGGGACGTTGCCAAAAACGGCATGGCTTGGACGGCCTCGCGCAGGCGTCCGGTGTCCTCGATTTCGCTTGCCGGAAACCGGTCGAGATTCAGATCGCGCGTTTCATCCGGAAGGATGCGCTCCGTGAGCATTTCCAGCGCGCGATCGGCGAGGACACGTTCCGTGCCCTCGATAATAACGAGTTTGCCGATCGCGGGCTGCTTGTCCAAAAAATCGTAAAACTTCACGTCCGGCGGTCTTCGGCAGGCCGTCAAGACGCGCCTAGCTAACCCCGCGCCAACACGATGAACCAATTGCCTCGCGCGGCGTTGTTGATCGTGGCGCTTATGGCAGCGTTCCGCATCGCTGTGGCGTCACATATTCCGCTCACCGAAGATGAGACGTACTACTGGGCGTGGAGCCTGCATCCGGCGCTCGGATACGTCGATCACCCGCCGATGGTTGCCTGGTTGATCGCCATGACCGCTCCGTTTGGCCGAAGCGAACTCGCGATTCGCTTTCCATTCATTTTATGCGAAGCTTTCGCCGCAATCGCGCTTGGATACGCGGCGCTCATTCTGTCGGGCGACGGGCGCGCGGGCGGCGCAGCAGCCGTTATTTTCACGCTGATTCCGCAAACGCGCATGGTGATCGGCGAAGCACTCCCCGACGGTCCTTACCTCTTATTTTGGTCGCTGGCGCTGCTGTTTGCCGCGCGCGCTGCTGCAAGTCTGCGGACGCGCGATATGGTTCTGCTGGGGATTGCGCTCGGCGGCGCACTACTGTCTCGTGCTTTCAGCTTCTCGTTGCTGACGGGAATCATTATCTTTACGCTGCTTCCGGCCAACCGGCGCATGTGGAAGCATGGTTTTTGGATGACGCTTCCGATCGCTGCGTTGCTTTATACGCCGTTCGTTTTTTGGAACGCGACGCATGGCTGGGCGAACTTCAGCTTTACGCTCTACCGCGAAACGTACGAACAGTTTGCTTTCGAACGGCTGCTCGTGCTTTCAACGCTACGCTTTGTGGTCGAAGTGGCGGCGCTCTTAATCGTAACCTATCTCTTGACGGTCCGACCGCGGTATTACCTGTTAGCCTGCACGGCGCTGCCGCTGCCGCTGCTGCTCATAACCCTCTCGTTTTTTGAAGGCGTCGAATCGTATTGGCTGCTCGGACCGTTTACATCACTCTGCGTCGCTCTGGGAATCGCTTACGCTAAATTTCCTTTACTCTGGAAGCGCGTCACCGGAGCGGCCTGGACCACCCTGGCGGTCTGCACGATGATCGTCGTGGCCGCTCTATCGCTGCCGCAGCCGGTTCAAGCATCTTTAATACGCGCTTCGGGAGGCGGCGCGAGAAACGTATTTTATTCCGCCGTATTTGCATACGCGCCGCTGGCGCGCGACTTGCGCGCTCTGCTAAAGGGTAAAGACGCGATCGTCATCACGGACAAATTTGAAATTGCGGCGGAGTTGCTTTACCAGGGTGATATTCCCTCGACGCTGATTTCAGGGATCGGACGCCGGCAATGGAGCATGTGGCCAGGCCCGGCGATCCGTCCGAAGCGATTCTTGCTGGTACTGAACGAACCGCCGGCCGAGGACGCCGCAATAATGCGAAGCGTGCGAAAAGAATTCTCAACCATCCGTGATGGGCCTACGCTGCGCTATGCGTTTGCCGGCCCGCCCGGCGTCACGTTTTACACAAAGTGGTGTGAGCCCTAAAGGAGGGTTGATCGATGGACCGAGTGAGGACGGACTACTGCGTGGTAGGTGCGGGATTTGCGGGGCTTGCCGCGACGCGGCGCTTACAGGATCGCGGGCAAACCGTAACCCTTCTCGAGGCGCGCGATCGCGTCGGCGGACGGGCTTGGAATCGCGCCGCGGAGGACGGCACCGTCGTTTCCGTGGGCGGCACGTGGCTTGGCAAACGGCAAGATCGCATGTTCGAGCTTTGCCGCGAGTACGGAATGGAGGTCTATCCGCAATACGATACGGGCGACACGCTCATGCGTCTGGGCGGCACGAACCGCCGCTACCAGGGGATTCCGAAGATCGATATTTTGTCGCTGCTTAGCCTCGGACTTGCGTTCTGGCAGCTCGATCGAATTGTGAAGCGCATGCCCGTCCAGGAGCCGTGGAACATCAGCGGAGCGCGAGATCTGGATGCGCAGACGCTCGGGACGTTCATTGCTTCGCGTTGGAACATTCCAACGGACACAGCGCGGAAGCTCATCACAACGACGATGACGACCCTGTTCTGCGTCGATCCGGATGAAGTCTCCCTGCTCGGGTCGTGCGTGCTTGCTCGCGGCAACGGTAAGTTTGAGTACTACGTCGATAACACAATTACGGAGACGCACTTGGTCGACGGCGGAGTCCCGGAGCTGGCCGTGCGCATGGCCGCAAAAATCGGCGCCTCGCTGCGCCTTTCATCTCCGGTGCGCCGGATCAAACAAACGGCAACCGGCGTTGAAATTAGTGCCGATAATCTCGCCGTCGACGCGCGGCGGGTTATCGTCGCAACTCCGCCTTTTTTGGCAAGCCGGATCGAGTACGATCCGATGCTGCCGCCGATGCACGGGCAGTTGCTGCGCCGTCTTTTGAGCGGTGCGGCCATCCGCGGCATCACGATCTACGACGAGCCGTTTTGGCGCGCCGATGGATTGAGCGGCATGACCGTAGCTCCCGATCTACCCGTTCCAGTGGCCCTCGATCAGTCGCCGCGTTCATTAAACGTCGGCATACTCAGCAGCTACATGTTCGGGCCGCAAGCAATCAAGGGCGCAATGATGGATCCGGCGGAGCGCCGCGACGTCTGGCTGCGAGCGCTCGCCACGCGCTACGGGCCCAAAGCGCTCACGCCGAGAGCGCACCTCGAAACGGATTGGGCCGCGGAGGAATGGTCGCTCGGCGGCATGATCGCGCATTTCGCACCGGGCGTGCTCACGAATTACGGGCGCGCTTTGTACGAACCGGCGGGCCGCATTCACTTTGCCGGCAGCGAGCATGCGGCCGAGATGCACGGCCTGATGGAAGGCGCGGTACGTTCGGGAGAAAAAGCCGCCGACGAGGTTGTCAGCGCCGCATAATTAAAACGACCGCCCATTTAGCGGGCGGTCGCGGCTTAGCAGGTAGCGAGGAAAACCGACAATCCATGCTATCACACCGCGAGAGCGCCCGTCCACGGTTGCCCGCGAGTTGGAGGCTACGCGGGATCGAACCCGTCGAAGAAAAGTGTCGGTTTTCCTCGCTGCACCAGCAGAGCCCCCAGCGCTGTACATTCACGCGCTAGGACGTCGATAGCAAGGCGCTCATATTGGGCCGTAGCTGTAAATCGGCGATCGACTCGCCATAGGGCGGCCTTAAGATGCCGTACTCCGTCACGAAGGCCGTTATGAGATGATTCGGCGTGACGTCGAAGGCCGGATTATAGGCGTTCGCGCCCTTCGACGCGACGCGCGTCTCTCCGAAGGTCGCCACTTCTTCCGCCGAACGCTCCTCGATCGGAATATCGCGCCCGCTTTCCAGCGTGAAATCAAACGTCGAACGCGGAGCCGCGACATAAAATGGAATGCGATGATGCGCCGCGATGATTGCCAGCGCATATGTCCCAATTTTGTTGGCCGTATCGCCGTTCCGTGCGATCCGATCGGCGCCCACGATGACCAGGTCTATCTCTTTTCGCTGCATGGATATCGCAGCTGCCGAATCGACCACGAGCGTCGCGTCCACGCCCGCTTGCGTCAGCTCGTAATAGGTAAGCCGTCCGCCTTGCAACAGCGGGCGCGTCTCGCCGACGAAAACGCGCGGCTTCTTGCCGGCTCTCGCTGCGAAAAGGATGGTTCCGAGCGCGGTACCGGTGCCGGCCGTCGCAAGCGCGCCGGTGTGGCAATGCGTATAGATGGCCGCTCGCGGTTCGATAAGCTCGGCCGCTGCTTCGGCAATGCGCCGGTCGATCTCACGTTGTTCGTTGTGAATTGCTTGCGCTTCGACGAGCATGTCCTTCGATTTCAGAACGCGCTCGATCGCCCAGCGCAGGTTCACGGCGGTCGGCCGGGCTTCGCGAACGCGTGCGACGGCAGCTTCGAATTTCTTGTCGTCGGAGATCTGGGCGCGCAGCATTGCAACGCCGTAGGCACCGAAGACGCCGATGCACGGCGCGCCGCGCACGGCCAGCGTTTTTATCGCGTCTTCGAGTTCTTCGGCTGTGGTGGCGCGGCGGACAACGGTTTCATGCGGAAGCAGACGCTGATCGACGTACTCGATCGCGTCCCCCGCCCAGCGAACGGCTTGCGCTTCGATCGCTAGAGGGTCGCGGCCGGGGCCTGCGCTGTGTAGCACGTCCGGCAGTACACGGGGCGATCGCCGCGCGGTTTGAACGGCACCGTCGTATTGGTGCCGCACTGTGCACAGACCGCTTCGAAGCTCGGGCGATTTCCGCCGTTGCCTCCCGTTCCCGGATTCTTGCGAGCTTGGCGGCAATCGCGGCATCGCTGGGGCTCGTTTTGAAACCCCTTTTCAGCGTAAAACTGCTGGTCGCGAACCGAGAAAACGAAATCCCGGCCGCACTCTTTACAGGCTATGTTCTTGTCTTCCAAAGGAAACGGGCCTCCACGAAGTAGCTGAGTTTGGTATCCGCCCTGGGCGGGCGGGAACCCTTCGCTCCTAGCGGCGGAAGCCGACGCTCTCGCGCGGTGTGTCCGCGGGAATACCCAACAGCGTCGCGGCCGCGAGCGCCGCGTGATAGCCCTTGTCGCCGCGTTTTGGATCGGCGCGCTGCTCCGCCTGCGCCAGCGTATCGGTGGTGAGCACACCGAATCCGATCGGCACGCCGGTTGTGATTTGCACGCTCATGATCCCGCGCGCAGCTTCGCCTGCGACGTAATCGAAATGCGCGGTTTCTCCCCGCACGACGGCGCCCAGCGCCACAATCGCATCCACTCTATCCGCCGCAATCAAACGGCTCGCCGCCAGCGGCAATTCAAAACATCCGGGAACTGCGTATGCCGTTATGTCCTCGTCGCGAACCTTGCACTCGCGCAGCGCGCGCCGCGCGCCTTCTTCGAGCCAATCGGCGATCTGCGGATAGAAACGCGCAGTGACGATCGCAAACCGCTTTCCACTACAGTCGATCACGCCAGTATGTGCCCCATTTTCTTACGCTTGGTCTGCATGTACTTGGTGTTAAAGGGCGTTTGTTCGGTCTGAATGGGAACGCGATCGACGATCTTTAAGCCATAACCCTCCAGGCCGAAGATCTTACGCGGATTGTTGGTGATGATGCGCATTTCTTTCACGCCAAGATCCGCGAGGATTTGCGAACCGATACCGTAGTCGCGTTTGTCGACGGGTAGACCCAACGCGATGTTGGCCTCAACGGTATCTGCGCCTTTGTCTTGCAGTTCGTAGGCGCGCAGCTTGTTGGCAAGGCCGATGCCGCGGCCTTCTTGCCGCAGGTACAAGAATATGCCGCGCCCCTCTTTGGCAATGAGGGCCATTGCCGCGTCGCGCTGTTCGGCACAGTCGCAGCGAATTGAATGTAGCGCATCGCCCGTCAAACATTCGGAATGTACGCGGACCAGCAAATTCTTGCCGTCGCCGATCTCGCCCATGACCAGCGCCACGTGCGTGTTCTTATCGATGCTATTTTCGTATGCATAGCCGGTCCATTCGCCGAGCGGCGTCGGGAGCTTGAATTCCGCGATGCGATGCAGCAGTTTTTCGGTGCGCCACCGGTACGCGATCAAGTCCTTGACCGTGATGAGTTTGAGATTGTGTTTTTTCGCAAACATCGTCAGGCCGTCGAGACGTTCCATCGCTCCGTCTTCGGCCATGATTTCACAGATGACGCCGGCCGGATACAGGCCCGCGAGGCGCGCGAGATCGACCGCAGCTTCGGTTTGGCCGGCGCGCACTAGTACGCCGCCATCGCGCGCGCGCAGCGGAAACGTGTGGCCGGGTCGCAGCAGATCCGATGGTTTTGTAGCCGGATCGAGCAACGCCGAGATCGTGGCGGCGCGATCGTGCGCCGAAATACCGGTGGTCGTGCGTCCACGCGCTTCGACAGAAACCGTAAACGCCGTTTCGTGCAGCGCGCTATTTTCCGAAACCATTTGCGGCAGGTGCAATTCGTCCAGCCGCTTTCCGATAACCGGCACGCAAATCAAACCGCCGGCATATTTGCGCATGAAGTTGATGGCCGCCGGCGTCGCCATCTGCGCAGCCAGCACGAGGTCGCCTTCGTTCTCGCGGTCCTCGTCGTCGAGCACGATCACCATCTTGCCGGCCCGTATGTCGCTTATGGCATCTTCAATTGAATCGAACGGCGACGATTGCTCCAGCGTGGTGTTGAGCGCGGGCAGAACCTGCGTAAGGCGCTGGAGGGAGCGATACGAGGGCTCCCGCTGCCCCGAGCGCAGGTAGGAGATAGCCGCCTCGGTCAGGCCGCTGCGATCGGCCAATTCGGCGGCGTTGAGGCCCGCCGAGCCCATCGCGGCGTTCAGTTCATCGGCAAAAGGGGTCACAGCCTCAAGGGTAAGCGCCGGACTTAACGATTGTCAAGTCGCAAAGTAGCCCTGTAGCCCTACGCTCGGCAGCTTTTC
>PLLF01000041.1 GCA_003140855.1 Vulcanimicrobiota bacterium | reverse complement strand
GCCGAAGAACGACGCCTGCACTTGAGTATTTCCGATGAGCGCGTTATCGGAGAGCGAGTACAGGTCGAACGTGCCGTTGTTCGTGTTGTTCGGACCGAACCCGCAGGGCACGGGTCCGGTGAATTGTGTGCAGACCATGTTCGCGGAGTTGGTGGAGTGCATATAGAGGCCGCTGATCGTTTGGGCGTCGGTTAGCTGGTAGCGCAGATTCAGCAGCGTTCCGGTTGAATTGCGGTCGCCGTTGTGATTGTAGCTCAGGCCGCTGGCGTCGAGATAAGTCATCCCGTCAAGGAGGCTTGGCACCGCGCGATAAGTGTGTGTGAAAGCAAATCCGAGCTTGCCCAGCGAGCCGCTCTCCGATGCGAGGTAATTATTTTTTCCGATGCTCCCCACCGAGAGCGAGAATTCGCTCTGCCACGACAGCGTCGGCTGCAGCGTCGAGAATCCCACGCCGCCGCCAAAGCCGCCGGCTTGCGGCCCGAACGAAACGTTGGCGCCGGTGAACAAGTCCGAGTTGATGCCGCGCACGTTGCCCGCCATCCCCGGAGAGTTGAGCGGAATTCCGTTGACCGACATCGCGGTTTGACTCGCGTCTTGGCCCTCGAGCGAAATGGTCTGCGTGGCATCGCTATCGTTGCTCGAAGTCGTCACGTTGACGCCCGAAAGTTTACCGAGCGCATCTGCCAGGTCGGACGACAGCTTGCGCTGTGCGCTACCCGCCGAGATGGAGCTGGTCGAAACGGTAGCCGTCGATTTTGAAACGACCGATGCGATGGTCTTCAAGGGCGCTTGAGATTGCGCTAATTCGACGGCCACGGTTACGGAGCGGCCGTTGGTCACTTCGAAATTGGAAGACGTCACTGCCTGGAAGCCGCGCGCAAAAACGCGCGCGCGATAGATTCCATCGGGCACGTCGATAAAGTGAACTTTGCCGTCGTTGCCGGTAAACTCGCTGGTCACCACCGGGCCGTCAAGCAGCACGCGCGCCAGGATGACGGGCGCCTTCGATCCGGCGTCCTCCACGGTAATCCAAATTTCGCCCGTGTCGGACTGTGCGCGAGCCGCAGGTGTCAAACTCGCGACAAACGTCAACGCCAACAACAAGGCTGTAATGCGTCGCATTATCGTTCTTGTACCATGTCAGGCTTGGGAAATACCTGAGGAAGCCGGATGGTAACGGTTGTCCCGTGCCCAGGTGCGCTGTCGATGCGGATGGTGCCCCCGGCTCGGTCGACCGCCCGTTTGGCAATGGCTAAACCTAAACCGGTTCCCGGCATCTCGCCGCGCGCGTCGCCCCGATAGAACCGCTCGAAGGCGTGCAGCCGCTCGGCTTCGGTCATTCCCGGCCCTTGATCGTTCACGGTGAGCACGACTTCGTCGCCTTCGGTCACCGCCCGTAAATGGATGGGCGCTCCGGGCGCATACTTTAAAGCGTTTTCTAAGATGTTCCAAAACGCTTCGCCGAGTTCTGCGCGATCCGCGAAAATTTCTTTCACGCCCTCGACGCTGTAATCGATGCGACGCTGATCGTCAAGCCGCCGCGCCGCCTCACACTGGTCGCGCAGAAATTCCTGAATGGCGATCGGCATGGGCTGGATCGGAGCTTCGGCATCCATGCGCGCCAACCGCATCAGACGGTCGATCAAGCCGCGCATATGCTCTTTCTCGAGCGCCATCGTGCCGAGAATTTGCTTGGCCACTTTGGGCTCTTCGATCGCGCCGCGCCGCAAGACGTCGATGTAGCCCGCGATTACCGTTAAGGGCGTCCGCAGCTCGTGACCGGCATCGGCAACGAACTGGCGCATGCGCGCTTCCGTGTTCTTGCGCTCGTCCATCGCCGTAGCGACGCTCGCCGCTGCATCGTTATAGGCTTCCGTGAGCTGGGCGATCTCGTCACCGCCGGCCGTAACGAACCGCCGCTGCGTGTAGTCTCCGAGTGCGAGCGCCTGCAGAGAACCCGTCACTTCCGTCAGCGGCGCCAGCGCGTGCCGGGAAAAGACTCGTCCGATAAACCACGAGAGTAAGATGGCAACTATGCCGATCGACACGATAATCAGCCAATACGGCCCTAAATTAGCAAAGACGATCCACGCGGAAGGCATGAAGGCTACGAAACCACTGTCAACGGCTACGAGGAAGCGGCCCTCTGACCGTCCCGGCAGCGGACCGAAAAATTCCGTGGTGCGCGCGGTCGTGTTCCGGCGGCCGGTCGGCATCGGCGCCGGGAATGGTCCAAGCGCGCGCGTCCGGGAGGAACCCGGCGGGGGCTCGAGCTCGACACGCCCTTGCACGATACGTGAAAGCAACGGCGGGCGCAACGATCGATCGCCGCCCAAATATTTTCCTTTTGTATCGAACACCGTGACTTGCAGGCCGATTCCGCTGAGTTCGCGCGCGATGTCGGGCGCAGCTTTGCTTAGGCTAACTCCTTGCAGCCGGTATTGGTCGGCTAGATAGCGCGCTTCGTCATGCTTGGCGATGATGATGTCGCGACTGAAGCGGTTGAGTTCATAGATCAGCGCGATCGAAGACGCGACGATGACCAGGAAAACGGTTATTCCCAGCAACAGCGTGTACAGCGCGGCCAATCGCGACGATAAAGAGCGTTTCATCTCCTATTGGGCCACGCCATAACCGACGCCGCGCACGGTTCGAAAAAATGATGGGTTGTCGGGGCGGTCGATCTTCGCGCGCAGATATGAAATGTACGTCTCGACGATGTTGGGGCCGCCTTCGAAATCATGCCCCCAGACGAGCTCGAGCAAATGGTCTTTGCTGAAAACGCGGCGCGGCTCGCGCATGAACACCGAGAGTAGATCGAATTCTCGCTGCGTAAGATCGAGGCGGTCGCGCTCGCGCCAAGCTTCCCGCGTGTCGGGATTGATCGCGACGTCGTGCCAACGCAAAACTTGTTCTTCAATGAGTTGCGGGCGCCGCAGCTTTGCCTGCAGGCGCGCAATCAGCTCTTCGAATACGAACGGCTTCACCAAGTAATCGTCCGCCCCGGCGCCCAGCGTCGCCACTTTATCCGATGTGTCACCCTTTGCGGTCAGCATCAGAATTGGCGCCTGCGTGATCTCGCGCAGCTTCGGCAACAGCGCAAGCCCATCGATCTTCGGCATCATGACGTCCAGAACGATCGCTTCGGGATCCCACTCACGCACGAGCAGCAGCGCGGCCGCTCCATCCGACGCAGTCCTGACGACAAAACCTTCGCGGGAGAGGCCGAGTTCGAGCATCTCGCGGACGAAGCGATCGTCGTCGACCACCGCTACGCGAGTCGGTTGCATATCGGGCATGTATTACTGATGCTCGGCGCTCACCCTTAGAAGCGCCTGAACTAAGCGGCTCTGACCGCCTTCCAGCGCGTGTGACGCTGGCCTGCCACGACCGCAGCCGACTCAATGGCCTCGAGCGGATACGCCACCAGGCCGATCCCGCGCTCCGCGAGCGCTTGGTAGGTAGCGTCGTCGGGCAGCCAATGGGCGAACAAATGCACTTCCCGTGCTTTTGCCGCTGCTGCAACCATCAACAACACGTCGGCAAGCGAGCACGTACCCCGCTCGATGAGTTTATCGCTCACGGCCGAGCGGAATTGCCCCGCATTCCAGCCGGCGACCAGCACGAGGAGCCGCCGCAGCGACTCGGGCGAGCTTCCCTCGAAATCGACCGCAGCCGCGCGAACCGACTTCGCCAGCGCGGGGTCAACGCGCGCGTGCAGCATCGCCGGGGTGACCTTGGCCGCCTCGCCGCTTTCGAGTATGGCTCCCGCGCCGATCATGTATTCCATACACCCGAGTATGAGGCGGTCGTATGCCAACTGGCTGGCACAGAGAAAGGGCGCGCCATTTTGGCGCGCCCTTGCCCACTACCCGGAAAAACGGTTAGGCGGTAGAGGCTTGGACCTGAACCTGGCCGGCGCGGGCGCGGTGAAACAGCCCGAGCATAGCGTCGACAACAGCGGCGTCCCACTGCGTTCCGCGGCCGGCTTCCAAAATTTCGAGAGCCTGGCGCGGCGGAATCGCTTTGCGGTACGGGCGCTCGCTAATCATCGCGTGGAATGCGTCGGCAACGGCGACAACACGTGCCTCGAATGGGATGTTTTCGCCGGCCAAACCATCGGGGTAACCGGCGCCGTCCCAACGTTCGTGGTGCGCTCGCACGATCAGCGCGCACCTGGCCAGCGTCGGAATTTGATCTAGAACCCGCTGCCCGGCGGCCGCGTGGTCGCGCATCACGATCCACTCGTCTTCGCTCAAAGGTCCGGGCTTAAAAAGAATCGCTTCCGGCGTCGAGACCTTGCCGATGTCGTGCAGAACCGCGCACAGTTTTATCAGTGCACTGGTTTCGGGCGGTATCGCCATCGCCGCGCAAAGGCGGCGCGCCCATTCGCCGGTGGCGCGAGAGTGGCAGCATGTCGCAGCGTCTCGTTCGCCAAGCAGCGCCAAAAGAGAACGCGTGCTCTCGGAGTATTCAAAGCGCTCTTCGGCGACGGCTTCCTCGCAAGCAGCCAAAGCCGATGCGATTTCGGAACGCATGGCTTCGAGCGATGCGAGCAGGCGGCCGTGATCGAGTTCGAACTTGGCGGCTTCACTTGCCACAGCGTGAACTGCCGCCGCCACGAGTTCGCTTGCGCGGGTGGGGCCCAGACGACTTCCCTCGCGAGCGGCCCAGTTAGTCAAGCCGACCGGCCTCGAGAGACTCATCGACATGCAAAGACGATCGAGCAGAACCTCGATCGCCCTTTCCAAGCCGGGGTCGCCGACTAAGCCAGGATCTTGAAGTTGCTCGACAACTAAATGCGTCAGTCGCCGAAGGTCCGCTCCGAGAACGATGGCCGCTTCGGACGCAGTGCTTGGGGACAGCTTAGTTCGACCTATTAGCCAATGCTCGGCGGTACGGTCGACCCGACCACGAGAGCAATCGCCAGAGCTAAAATAATTGGATACACGTCAAAAACTCTCCTCAAAAAAGCTGGGGATTATTGATACGAGGATAGCCTGGGACGGCCGTAGTGTCTCTAATTAAATCTCAGTATGCTGTTTCGCCCTAAGGACACAATTGATGTCAGGCCAGTAGGCCGCGGGTACGGGCAACCATTAAGGCCTCATTACGGCCACTGCAGCCAAGCCTCTTAATGATGTTCTGAATGTGTGTCTGGACGGTGTAGACGCTTCGTCCCGTCTCCTGAGCGATTTCCTTAGGGGTTCGTCCGGCAGCCAGCTCTTCCAAAATCCGGATCTGCGCTTGCGTCAACTCGTCGGAAACGTCTGCGCTTCCGTCAAGGCAACGCTCCACGGCAAGTTCGAGCACGCGCGCCAAACCACCATAACCCGTAGCGGTCATGCCTGCCAGATGATCGAGCAGATCATCTGTCACGTGCGCGCCTCTGCCGAGACGGCATACCGTGACTACCGCGTTGCGGATCGCTTGCACAGCCGGGCCGTAGTCTGGATGTTTGCCCTGCAAAATGCGCTGAGCATTTATTTGCCGGCCCGCCAGACCTTCCACCGCCGCGCAAATAAGCTTCGTAATTTCATTTTGCCGCCTAGCGTGAGGTAGCCGTGACTTAATATTTTCGACTTCGATCAGCGTTTGCGCAGTCAATGCCAAGGCTTGCTCTCGCCGTTTGTCCGCTAGCAAAAATAGTGCGTCGCTGGCGGCGTTAAGGGTACGGTCGAAATCAAACAGCCTTGCGTTCCCAGCAACGGTTGCCATTAACCGATGCGCTTCATCAAACTTTCCTTGCCACGCGGCCGCGAAAGCCCGGACCGGCACCACGTACACCAGGCGGTTAACGTCACTCGTTGCGACGGCCGCCAGTTGCTTTTCTAATGTCTGAAGGCGTTCGGAATTTCCACGGCGACCCTCGATGTCCATCAATTGTAGGAGAGCCGTTTGCAAGTTCACTCGATCACCGGCCTTCATAGAGGCGGTTGACGCTTGCTGTGCATACCAGATTTCCTTCGTGATATCGCCTTCGTAGAACAACGCAATACTGGCTAACGAGGAGAAAGCTCGACCTGCCAACCCAAACAAACCCTGTTCTGACGCCAAGGCAGCAGCCCGTTTCTGAACCGTTAGAACTCTTTCCAACGGCAGCCCCAGCTGAGCCATGGCAATACCTAGCCGATGGAGGATTTTCGCGCGATCTTGGTCGTTTTCAACATCCCCTACCAATGCGTCGGCTTCGTCAATGGCGTTTTCCGCATCGCTTAAACGACCCGCGTACGCGTAAGAGACTGCGAGGAGGCTAATAATCTCACCACGCAAATTGTTCGGAAGTTTCGTGAGCCTAAGCGGCTCAAGCACTCCGGCGATATCTTTCATTTGATTTGCCAGTATCAGGGCAAGCTTAATTGAAAGGACGGCCTTCAGCTTCTCTCCGTTAACCTCGGCGATTGCGCGCTGCAAGAGTGATTCGGCTCTGTCTAGTCGCCCGGCGTCTGCCGCAGTCATTCCACGGATTCCTAAGACAATTGGGTTAGTCGCGCGAATGTCGTGCGTAATAACATCTAGGGCCTGTTGTACAACATCGCCGTGGCCCTGGTCGGAAAGTTCGAATCCGTGTAATTCCAATAACCGCAACACGTTCGGAACCGAACCAGCTTGAGCAAATATACTGAGCGCTGATGCTATTTTGTTTGCAGCTTCAAGAGATCTAGCAACATTAAGCCGCACAGTTACTACGGTAGCATCACCTTGCAACTCAAGCTGATGTTGTAAGAAATCGCGGAACAGATCATGACAGCGGTAGATTGACGGTCGTTCCGGATATATGAATGCCACGCGGTCGCGGAGGTTCTCGATAATACCTTTGGCGCGCGTATATCCCGCTTTACGAAGGACCTCTAGGTCAATCTCGTCGAGATATGAAACAAAGTGCAGTAAGTCTTGCTCATCGCTTGTCAGACCACGGTACACTTGCTCGGCGAGGTAACGGTAAACCATTTCCCGAGTGCTTGCCGTGATATTTCGGAGATCAACTGACCTCGTCGAAGAGCGCAGCGCGAAACTTAACGCAGTCGGCCAGCCGTCAATCATCGACAAAAGTTCGCTGAGCTCTTCATCCCGAACGGCAACGCGGACCGCTCGAGCTGCTTGCCGCGCCTCGTCTAGAGTGAAGCGCAAGTCTTGCTCGTCAACGGTTAGGTCCATATCGCCGTATGCGAGCCAGGACCCTACTGGCAGATCAAGTGTAGATCGCGACGCAAGCAGCCATCTCGTGCGGCCTTTCGTACGATCAATTAATGAAGAAAGGAAACGTGTGACCTCTGGATCGGCCTCCGTAGTATGAAGGTCGTCGACCGCAATCATGCCAGTATAGCTCTTAATATGTGAATGCATCCACATTGCGAGGTCGGTACCTGATGTCTTCGAGGCGCTGTTTGCCTCGTAAGCTGCCGTAAGTGTTTTTCGAGCATCGGGCGCGACGTCGGACATCGCCTCCGAGAATCCACGCAAAAAACCGAGAAGCTTTGCGTGTTCCGGTCGCACATTAAATCGTACGTGTTCGTCACTCACACTTTCCAAGTACTGGTTAAGTGCCAATGATTTTCCGTAACCTGCTGGGGCAACGATTAGAACGATCCGCTGCGCGGCGGCCATTCCAATACGTTCAATAACACGGGGACGAACAACAGGCGTGAAAACGCCGCCTCTTTCGATTCGTCCATCGGCCGAAACTGGCCTAATCATTACGAGAGCCTTAGGCTGCTATGGGAGTCGCTCCTCCAAGCTCTTAGCGCTTTACAATCTCTGAAAGGAAACCCAAGCGACGAGCTTCGGCCAGTGCCTCTTGTCTCCCGTTGCATTCAAGCCTTTGCACGGCACGCTGAATGAGAGTCCGCACGGTATGCATACTACGCCTTGTTTGAGCGGCGATTTCTTTCGGCGAATACCCTGCCTCCAGCGCCAGCAGCATTTCGCGATCGGCTTGTGTGAGTCGAGCGTCTTTCGATCGCGCGTCACGATTCTCCGATAGCCATCTTCTCGCACATGATTCCACTGTTCGTGCCAATCCGGCGTATCCCGATCCCTCCAGAGACTGAAGCCTAAAAAAACACTCTGTCTCCCAATCGCCACGGGCGTCGACGATTACTGTAACAGCATCTCTCAAGGCTTGTGGCGGCTTCTGTATATTACCTGGAAGCATGCCCAAAACTCGCTTCGCCCGAGCATATCGGCGATCAAAAGTCTCCGCGATGACGCAAAGCAGCAGCGCTACAGATCGCTTAGTGGCTCCATATGAATGCGGTTCACTGCACGTCTTGAATCCTAAGATCACCTGCGCCACTAGCCGTTTGCTTAATACGGACTGACTGGTCGCGGCCGCATACAGCGCGTAATTCAATCGAGGATCTCACGCTGCTCTTTGGGCGCACGCGCAACGGCGTGCAGCAACGCCTAATCACGCTGGGCGCGATCGCGGTCGAAGTCGCAGCCTAGGGTTGATCGCCGTCTCGACGCCCGCCCACAGCCTCGTCGTAGGGTTTGGGCTGCTGGGTGAGCGTCGTGAGGGGCGGCAGCTTCACCGCGCGCAGAGCCGAGTCGACCTGACGCAGGGCGCCTGCCTCGAATGCCGCGACGGCGCGCAGCCGGTCGTTCGTTAAAGCATGCAGGGCGGCGTTCTCGGTGAGCTGCACGGCGGTCGGGGGAGCGGCCGAACCACCGAACGTACCCATCTGCGTTTGCAAACGCTCACGCAGGATGTCGATCAAGAAATCGTCATCCTGATCGTTGACCGGATTTTGCGTGATCGAAAGCAGCAACAGTCTGGCCTGCGTTGCGGCCGCAGCGACGCGCAACGCGAGCGCGCCGTTCTGCGCCTTGTTCAGGGCCGCGGTTCGCAGGGGCGCTTCATTTAAGACTGTCGAGAGCGTGTTGAGCGCCACATTGACTCTGCCGAAGTCACCAAACACTTCGCGCATGGCGGTATAGTTCGCGCGCAATTGCGCGCTAGTATAATGCGTGCGCGGATCCTGCCGCACGACGATCGTCCGCTTGAGTGTCGCGCCGGCGTGCAACACCAGCGTGTAGGTACCGGGAAGCGCCGTAACGCTGTCCTGACTGAAGGCCGCGCCTTGATTCCAGGTCGGCGTAAACTTCCACACCGGCGGTGCGTCCTCGGTCGTGTCCCACGTGAAGCGATTCAGTCCCGCCTGGTTCGTAAGGTCTTTCGCTTTGAAGCGCCGGACGGCGTGGCCCGAAGCGTCGATGATTGCGGCGGTCGGGGCATTCGCGGCCGGCCGTTTCAAGTAGTAGGTAACGATCGTACCGTAAGGCGGCGCAGCTCCGTCCGTACGCGTGCCGTAATAATTGTGTTCGTTCCACTGCGTTGCGGGCCGCACCGGGAAGACGTACGCCGCTGCGCTCGACATCCGCGCCGCATCGAGATTCTGGAGCGCGGAGAGATCGTCCAATATCCATACGCTGCGCCCGTGCGTTGCCAGCAAGAGATCGTTCCGGTCTGGCTGAATCGTGATGTCGCGTACCGACGTCGGCGGCAGATTGAAGTTGACATTGCGCCAATGTGCGCCGCCGTCGAAACTCGCCCACAAGCTGTTTTCGAGGCCCGCGTAAATCAGGTTCGCATTATGCGGATCCGCACGCACGCTGCGGACTTCTTGTCCGGCCGGCAGGTTTGCGGCGATGTCACGCCAGTGTCTGCCGTAGTCCATCGTTTGGTAGACATGCGGCGTGCGGTCTCCGATCATGTGCAGATCGTAAGCGGCGTACAATACTCCGGCGGCATGCGTTGAAGCCGAAAGGCTCGCGAAACGGCCGAATGGGCGAAGGCCCGGCGGCGTGACGTTTCGCCAGTTCTTGCCTCCGTCGAGCGTCAGCTGGACGTAGCCATCGTCGGTGCCGATCCATAACTCCCCGCGCCTCACGCGCGAAGGCTCTATATAAAGGATAGTCTCCGACGTCTCTGCTCCGGTGCCGTCGAGCGTAATGCCCCCGGTTACGGCCTCATGGCTGCGCTCGTTGCGCGTCAAGTCTCCGCTGATCGCTCGCCAATGGGTGCCCGAGTCACGCGTGAGAAACAGCACGTTTCCGCCCGCGTAAACGACGCCCGGATCGAATGGGTCGAACGCAATGGGCGTCTCCCAGTTAAAGCGGTACTTGAGATTACCTGGGTCGACCACGTTTTGGTCGCGCAGATATGGCGACACGGTGCGAATCTCGTTGGTTCGCGTGTCGATGATATCGAGCTCGCCGGCAAAATTTCCACCGCCGCTCGTCATCCACACCATGCGCGGCTGCCGCGGGTCGGGAACAACCCACGTGCCGTCGCCTCCGCCCATATTCTGCCATTGGCTCGAAGTGATGCCGCCGCCGCTCAACCCATCATTGGGTGCGCACCAGACGCCGTTGTCCTGCAGCGGAGCGCAGACGTGATACGGATTCTGTCGATCGAATCCAATGTGATAGAGCTGCGCTATCGGCAAATTGTGCGGCATCTGCCAGGTGGTGCCGTCGTCGAACGAAAACGAAGGGCCGCCGTCGTTGCCTTCGATGATGCGCTTGGCGTCTTTCGAGATCCACATGGCGTGGTTATCGCCGTGCACGCCGCGCGCGCCGATTCTCCACGTCTTGCCGCCGTCATTACTCACGGTCAGACGCACCGACAGCGCCCAAACGTGATCCTCATTGGTCGGATCGACGAAAATGTGCGTGTAATAGAATGGGCGTTCGTTCACGAGCGTGTTCGAGCTCATGAGCTTCCAACTCGCGCCGCCATCGTCGCTGCGCCAGAGTATGCCCTGCTTCGATTCGATCAACGCATACACACGTTGCGGATCGGAGGGCGCAACCGCGACACCGATGCGGCCCGTCTCGCCCGGCGGCAACCCATGGCCGGCAAGCTTCTCCCACGTTGCACCGAAGTCGCTCGACTTGTAGAGCCCGCCTTGCGTGCCTCCGCTCTCCGAGCTCCACCCGGTGCGGCGGTACGGCCACATTCCGGCGTACACGACGCCGGGTTCCTTTGCCGCAGCGGCCATGTCGGACGCACCGGTCCGCGTGTCGACGTAAAGCGTCTTCTGCCAGTTCTTGCCGCCATCGATCGTACGATAGACGCCGCGCGCGGCGTTATCGGCAAAAGGATCGCCGAGAACTGAAACGAGCACCGTGTTCGAGTCGCGCGGATCGATCAGGATGTTGGCGACCAGCGCGTTGCCCAGGGTAAGCATGTGCGCCCATGACTTGCCGCCGTCCGCGCTGCGATACACGCCGTCGCCGGGCGAAACGTCGTTGCGCGGAGCTGCTTCACCGGTCCCTACCCATACGATTTTCGGATCATGCGGATCGATCGCAAGCGCGCCGATCGAACCTACATCTTGCGAATCGAACACCGGTGCGAACGTCTGCCCGCCGTTGGTGCTGCGCCAAACGCCGCCGCCCGCCGCTCCCACATAATAAAGAGAAGAATCGGCATCGGTTCCGGCCACCGCGCCGAGCCGTCCGCCGGAAACTGCGGGCCCAACGTTGCGGAAACGCATCTGGTCGAAGAAGCCCGGGGTGGGGGAGGGCTTGGGAGTGTCTTTTTTTTCGGCCGCTCCGGCTAGTTGGGTAGCGCACGCAAAAAGAGCCAGCGTAAAGGATAACAGCAATCGGCGCATAGGGGCGCTTTAGGCGGGCACGCCGGCATTCACTTCTTGGCGATGAGCATTTTCAGAACGTATGCGATCAGGTCGCCCTCCCACTTCAACCGGGGCGCAAGCCATTGCCGCTGCGCCGGGCAGGTAATCTCGCCGAGTTCGATCACCAGAGCTCCAGCACTCGCGTGCACTTGCCTGAAGCCGTAGTAGTCCCGCAGGTTGTCGGTAAAATTGTCGTTCATGAACCGGAATGGAAAATAGCGAGCGTAAACGCCGCGCCACAGACGAGCTGCGGCGCTCGAAGAACTGTCGTGGTAGCCAATTGACGCGCCCGTCGAACACGGCCGATTGTTTCCGTCGAAGTGGATGAACGCAGCTGTCTTTACCTCGAAGGTTCCGTCGAAATCCGCGGGTTCGCGCGCAACGGTAAACCCGTCAGCCCGCAGCGCGCGAGCAACTTCATCGGCGACGATCGGCGTCCATTGCCGCTCGCCCGACGCGCCGAGATTACAGTGGCGTTTTGGAAAACGGATACAGCTGGCCGGGCGGCCTTCGTGGCCGGCGGAAATCAATGCGTCGAAATGTTGCGGCGGTGGGGAGGGCGACGGTAGCGGCGATGCCAGCGCCACAACCAACGCCAGCCATGTCATACTGCCGTCACGCGCTGTGTTCCGCGAGTCCGACGAGCTGCTTAATTTCATCCGACGGTTCGCATTGCAGCTCCGCCAGCAGCGTTTCACGATACTGCCGGTATTGGCGCATGGCAGCAGCGCGGTCTCCGCGGCGCAGGTGCGCCGTGATGGCGAGCTCGCGGCCCGCTTCGTCGCAAGGGTCGTACCCTATCATTTCTTCGGCCAGTTCCAATGCTTGATGGACGTGGCCGTGGCTGAGCGCGTCGGATGCGAGCCGGTGCGCAACTTCGAGCCGCAATTCGCGAATGTGGCGCTCGGTCGGCTCGAACCAATCCCACTGCAGCATACGCGCCGGCCGCTTTTGGCGCAGTTGTTCGTAGATCGCCGACAGCAGCGCGCGTTCGGTATCGCCCAGCGCCGTGCGCGAGCGCAAACCGGTAACATTGCGCTCGATCTCCCATAGGTCGACGCGAACGTCATCGTGCAGCGCGTAGCCGTCCTTGCTGCGCACGATGCTCTGATCGACGTTCAGGTGTGCGCGCAGCCGGTGCAAGCAAACACTCAGTGCGTTGCGAGCGGAGTATTCGTCGAGCTCGGGCCAGAGCAGATCGGTCAGGCGCGCGCGCGGCACGTTTTCGCGCCGGATAGAAAGCGCAACCAGCAGCGCGAATTCGCGTTCCGAGAGCGACAAATCGTGGCCGGCGATACGCACGGTCCCCTTCGCAAGCAGCACTTCGAGGGGCGGGGCTTGATCGGCGCGCTCGTGCTGCAAGCGCGTCACAAACGCGTTGAGCATCCCAAAATCGGCGCGCCCTTCTGCAACGGCGCGCACCGCGTTTTGCAACGCCGGCGATTCACAACGTGCGGCAGCGCGAACCGCTGATTCATAACTCTCGGCGGCGTGCGCAGAATCGTAAACGGCCAGCGTCAGGTAGGCAAGCGACTCGGTAAACGGCGAGTGCAACTGCTGCGCGGCGGCCACGGCCGCACGCGCATGCCGGATCGAAAGTTGCGCTTCGGCTGAAGCCGTAGCGGCGATTATTCGTCCGCACGCGACGAATTTCAAGAGATCGGCATCGGCAGGCTGTTCGGCGCGGCCGCGCGCCACGGCCGCAAAATATGAGAGGCCGCGAACTCCGTTGCGGTGCACCACCTCGTCGAGTTCGACTCCGTACCGGACGAATGACGAATCGTCACCGGCGAACCACGCCCCAAAACACGCTTCACCCAGATCGAAAGCGATGAAGTTCCAGAGTCCCGAACGCCGCGCTCCTTCCAGCGCGCGATCCACGAACTGCCGGGCCACCGCGAATTCGCCGCGCGCGCGCGCGATATCGGCACCAAGGGTCAACAACGTTCCCGAGCCGGCAATGTCCGTTCCGCCCACCTGAGGAAGCGCCGCGGTCAAATCGCGTTCGGCTTGCCCAAGCCGGCCTTTTCGCGAACGAATGACGCCCAGCATATAACTCAAATATGCCTCGACGTAGTCTTTCGACGGCGTTTCGCCGTTTCGCTCAGCAATAAACGCTTCGAGCATTTCTTCGGCTTCGTCGATCAAGCCGATATAACTCATTAGGATAACGCGGAACAGCAGCACGTAACCACGCTCCGCGGAACTGACTTCCGGCGGAAGCGTGCGCCAGAGCGATTCGGCTTCGTCGAGCAACTCCTCGGAGTCGATACAGAACATGCGCAGCATAGCAGTGACTGCCCACAAGCGCGGATAGCGTTGCACGAGCGTGTGATCGAGCGATGCCAGCACGCGCGCGTACTCCATCGACGGCGCGCGGTCGCGTATGACCTCGTGCCGGCCGAGAACCTCCGCGGCAGCTTCTTGATCGCCGCGTGCCAAATGAAGCTCGGCGGCCCGCTGATAGCGTTTGGCATGGGCGTGCGCCGATGCCACGCGCAAAAGCATTTCTTCACGCTGTTCGCGCCGGTGCTCTACCAATAGCGAGCTCAGCAACGGATGCAGCACGAACGCTTCGTCCGAGCGCGTTAGAAAGGGTGACTCTTTGGCGAAATCTTCCAAAGCGCGCACCGCGTGCTCTTCCGGCAAAGCGGCTCGCAAATCCGCGACGCGTGCGTTCGGGATGCACGCGCACGCAAAGAGCGCCTCGACCAGGACCGGATCGAGCGAAGCCAAGACTTGATCCGCGAGGTAGTCGTGGAGTTCTTCGAAGGCGACGTCGTTCAGGCTCTCGAGCAGGTTGTCGATGCGGCCTTCGCTTGCAAAACGGCGCAAGAGAAAAACTGCGATCGGCCAGCCCTGCGACAGTTGCATGATGCGGGCGAGGAAACCCGGCCGGTCGGCGTGCGCTCCAAAAAGCTCTCCGAGCTCCGAGCGATCGAAAGCTAGGTCATCCGCGCGCAGCGTCAAAATCTCGTGCGGCGATGCAAAGCGCGTGAGGTGCACGCGCAGACTTTCACGCGAGCATATGACCACGACGCGTCCGGGCGGCCGCTGCGCCAGCAAGCGGCTGAAAAATTCGCGCGCGGCCGTATCGCGCACCAAGTGTTCGCTATTTTCAAAAACGAACATCGAATCTTCGATCGGCTCTTTCCAGGCCTCGAGCGCCAGATTTACACGATCCGCGACGCTGGTGCCGGCGTCGCCCATCATCAGCTCGCGCTGGGTGAGCGTTTGCGTGCGATCGGGATCTTCGGAAGCCAAGGCCGGAATCAAGCGTCGCGCAAGCTCGAGGTCGCCCGCCACATCGGATACGTCACAGACGGTAGCTTGAGTTTTCGAAGAAAGCAGCTGGCGGGCGAGCGTCGATTTTCCAAAACCGGCCGGCGCCAAAAGCGCAACGATCTTCGGCTGCACTTTTTGGAAGCGCTCCAGCAACGACTCACGCCGGATTTCGAATCCCGCAGATTTTGGCCCAGCTCCCATCGCCGCTCATTACGACGGCGTCCTGCCGGGGGACTCTCATAATACCCCTACTCTTGTAAGCGCTTTGTAAGGACCTTGTTATAGTCCGTAAGGCCCAGGACAAGTGCTCCCGGTACCGTGTTGTGTACGGCCTCGTACGGAGCGACTCTTCGACCGAGGTCCTTCCCGCTTTTCGACTATCCGGAGACGCTATGGCCCTTTCACCCGAGGCCGCCCCCGACGTTCTCGCCGGCACGGAACCCGCCATCTCACAAACCCTGGGGCGCCTGCTGGCCCTCGACGAGCAGATAGACGTGCTTGGAGAGGCGTCTTCGCTAGCGGTGACGCTGCGGGCCATGACGATAGGCGAGGCGATCGACACGCTCAAGCGCATGGTTCCATTCGTGGCCGCCTCGGCGCCACTCAAAGCTATGCGGGCGCCGGACGGCAAAGCGCTTTCGACGCTTTCGGACCGCGAGCTAGAGGTCGTTCGGCTGGTAGCCGAAGGCCTTTCGAATAAGGAAATATCTTCCCGCCTGAAACTTAGCGACAAAACGGTGAAAAATCACATTTCACACATCTTGGCGAAGATGAATTTGACCGCGCGCACGCAAGTCGCCGTGTATGCAATTCGCGCCGGATTAGTATAGCCGCCGCCTCAGTGTTGAGACGGCGCTGAATAGGGAAAGCTTACTGCATGGTTGACGCGCGCCCAAATTGGCCAAACGGTATCGGCCTCTTAATTATTCACCTTTGTGCCCTGGCGATTTTCGTTCCGATCTTCTTTTCTTGGCCGGCGCTGATCGCCGCCGCGTGCGTCGCGTATGCGACGGGAGCGTGGGGCATTACGCTCTGTTATCACCGCACCTTAACGCACCGCAGCGTGCGGCTGGTCAAACCGGTGGAATATGCGACGGCCATTTTAGGGCTGCTCGCCATGCAAGGCGATCCGATTTCGTGGGTGGCAACCCACCGCCGCCACCACGCGCATTCCGATCAAAACGGCGATCCGCACGATGCCGGCCGCGGCTTCGGCTGGGCGCATTGGGAATGGCTCTTCAAACCCAACCCCGACGTGCCACGAACCGTGCCCGAGTTTCAAAAATACTGTCCGGATCTTTGGAACGAGCGGTTCTACCGCGCGCTTTACCAATTGAATTTTCCGATCCAGGTTGCTTTCGCCGGCATGCTGCTGGCAATAGGCGGGTGGCCGTTCGTCGTCTGGGCCGTCTTCGGGCGTCTCGTTTTCGCCTATCACTCGACGTGGCTCGTGAACAGCGCGACGCACATGTTCGGATACCGCACGTACAAGACGACCGACCGCTCCACCAACTCTTGGTGGGTCGCGCTGCTTTCCTTCGGTGAAGGCTGGCACAACAACCATCATGCGTTTCCGTACTCGGCGCGTCACGGCTTGGCGTGGTACGAATTCGACATAACTTGGTGGACGATCAAGTTCTTGTGGCTCGTCCGGCTCGCCGACCGCGTGCGCGTGCCGAGCGAGGCGTTACGCGCCCGGCTGCGCGTAACCAGGCGCAAACCACACCCCGTCTAGCCGGTGCGCCCGTTCGCGGTTGGTGCGTTGTTCTCAGTGCTTCTTTGCGCCTGCGCGACTCCGAGCACGGGGAGATCTCCCTTGGGCCAAACGGTCTGCCCCGCCCTGGCAATCGCGCTTCAGATGGTTTCGCCGGCGAACGGTGCGACGAATGTGTCGGCGGCGATCAGCGAATTGGTTTTCCGTAACAGTCCCGACCCGTTCTCGATAACGCTGCAGGGCAGCGACGGCACTCAAGTGTTCTCTAGCCCTTCCGCAAACCAATCGGACGGTACCACTTCCGTATCGATTCCGCAGCTCTCGGCGCACACGATGTACACCATCGCGGTTGTAGAGCCGGGGCCATGCCGGGTCTACGGCGGCTCTTCAGGAAGTTTCACCACGCAATAGATCCAATGCTCCAATGCTCCAATGCCAGGCGTATGGCACAGCGCTAAGGTATAGCTAGGGCATGCAGCGCATTGACGGCCGTTTCGTCTACTCGGCGTCCGATCTCAATAATTTTCTCGAATGCCGTCACCTGAGCGAGCTCGACCGCCTCGTTGCGCTCGGCGAAAAAGTGCGACCGGCCGAAACCGACCCGATGACCGCCCTGATCGCGCGCAAAGGCGAGGAACACGAACGCCGCTACCTCGATCGCTTGCTCGAGTTGAACGGCGGCGTCGAAGTTTTTGAAAGGCCTGGCGACAACACCGCAGCCGGTTTACGCGAAGCCGAGGCCCGCACCATTCGCGCGATGGAACAAGGCGTCCGGCACATCTACCAAGCGACATTCTTCGACGGCACTTTTCTGGGGCACGCCGATTTCTTGCGGCGCATTGATACGCCGAGCGAGCGCTGGGAGTGGAGTTATGAGGTCATCGACACCAAACTTGCGCTCCATCCGAAGCCGTATTTTCTGATTCAGCTCTGTAATTACAGCGAACATCTGTCGCGCATTCAAGGCACGGCGCCAGAGTTCGGATACATCGTCCTGGGAAGCGGCGAGCAGGCGAAATTTCGGCTCAACGACTACGCCGCATACTATCGGCACGTGAAGAGCTCGTTTCTTGGAAGCATGGAGACTGGGCTCGACGTCTATCCGACCGAGTGCGCGCACTGTTCGATTTGTCCGTGGAACTCGCAATGCTCCAAGCGCCGCGACGATGACGACCACTTGAGTTTGGTGGCCAGCATGCGCAGCGATCAGATCGCAAAACTTCACGCCGGCGGCATCACGACGCTTGCGGAATTGGCCGCCGAAAACGCGCAGCGGCCGCGGAAGATGACGGAAACGACCTTTGGGCGCCTACAACAGCAGGCCCAGCAGCAGCATCTGCATCGTCAGTCCCGGCGGAACGGAGAGGGCGGCCAACACTTCTACCGTTTCCGTCAGGAAGATGAACTGGGCGGCTTCGCAAAACTGCCCGCACCTGCGCAGGGAGACATCTTCTTCGATATCGAGGGCGACCCGCTCTACCGTCCCGATCGCGGCCTCGAGTATCTGTGGGGGGTTTATTTGCCAGACGAAGACGAATACCGGGCGCTGTGGGCGACCGACCCCTCCAAAGAACAAACGGCGTTCGAGCAGTTCGTCGACTTCGTCGTGCAGCGGCGCGAGCAGTATCCCGACGCACACGTCTATCACTACGCGTCGTACGAGATCTCCGCTCTTAAGCACCTGATGGGACGTTTTGCGTCGCGCGAGCGCGAAGTGGACGACTTTTTGCGCAAGGGAGTCTTCATCGATCTCTTCCCCGTGGTCCGCCAAGGTTTGTGGATCTCGCAGCCGTCGTATTCCATCAAGAAAGTCGAGGCATTCTACGGTCTGGAGCGGGAGACGCAAGTCAAGGGAGGCGATGAATCGATCGTCATGTTCGAGGCGTGGCTGACCGATCGCAAGGACGGCGCGATCCTCGAAGATATCCGCGCATACAACGAAGATGACTGCCGTTCGACGTATCGTTTGCGCGAATGGCTGCTCGTGGTGCGCAACGAGTTCAACGCCACTTTGCCGCAGCCTCTTCCGTGGCGGCCCAATCCGGAGGTTAAAGCCGACGAGGAGCCGGCACGCACCGAACTCGAGGCGAGATTGCTGGATAATTTGCCCGCGCCCGATTCGCTATCGGAGCTGCGCGAGTGGAACGAATCGCTGCGCGGGCGCTGGCTGCTCGGCAACCTCGTGCAGTACCACCGCCGCGAGACCAAACCCGAATGGTGGAAGTATTTCGACCGCCGCGCCAACCCTGAGGATCTGCAAGAGTACGACGATGAAGCCATTGGCGGGCTCACGCTGTGCGCCGACATTGCGCCGTACAAGCACGGACCCCAGGATCGCAATCTCGTCTACACGTACGCCTTTCCGCAGCAGGAGCATAGGCGGCCAAGCCACGATCCGCACACAGGTAAGAACGCCGGCAAAATCGTCGATATTGATAAAACAGCACGCATCCTGCAGATCAAACTGTCCAAGGCGATCGAACCGCAGAATTTGCGCGCGCTCATCCCGGGAACGCCGCTTTCGCAGAACAAGAAACGCGCAGCCATGGAACTGATCGCGCAAAGTTACATCGACGGAACACTGCGGTCGCGTTTTCCGGCCACGCTGGAGATGTTGCTAAAGCGTAGGCCCCGTCTAAAAAACGCGGGGCTCATCCAACCCGCGGAGGTTACGAAAGAATCCGTTTCAAGCATCATCCAAAGGCTGGATAACAGTTATCTCTTCGCACAAGGACCGCCGGGCTCGGGAAAAACGACGATCGGTGCTTGGACGATCGTCGATCTGCTCAAGGCCGGCAAACGCGTCGGTATCGTCGCGCAAAGCCACAAAGCCGTGCATAATCTGCTGCGCAAGATTGAGGAAACGGCCAAGGAACGCAATTACCGCTTTCACGGCTGCCACAAAGAGAGTGCAACGACCGAAGGCTCACCCTATGTAGCGCTCGCGGAGTGGCCGATGATCGCAAGCGCGGACGATATCCAAGCGCTTACGTCGGGCGATTGCGTCCTCGCGGCCGGGACGACATACGCCTGGGCGGACGCGAGTCTGGTTGAAAAGTTCGACTATCTCTTTCTCGACGAGGCTGGGCAGATATCCCTGGCCGATGCATTGGTTGCCTCGCCGGCCGCAAAAAACGTCGTACTGTTGGGCGATCCGCTTCAACTCCCGCAAGTAACGAAGGGTTCACATCCGACCGGAACCGATCTCTCAATCCTCGAGCATTTGCTTGGGGACGATGAAACGATCCCCCCGGATCGCGGCCTCTTCTTGGATACAACGTACCGGATGCAGCCCGCGATCTGCACCTTCATCTCCGATGCAATCTACGAAGGACGCCTGCACAACCAGGCCTTGACGGCAAACAACGCCGTCGTATCTCCCGGTCTTCGCGGGGGTGGTCCTATCTACATGCCGGTCACGCATGACGGAAACGGCCGGCGTTCTGATGAGGAAGCGCAGCGCATCGTGGACGAAGTCGCGCTGCTGCTGCAGGGCCAGGTCACGATAAAAGATCGGCCGAGCCGACCAATGACGCAGGAAGATATCCTCGTCGTTACTCCTTACAACTTGCAGCGCCTGCGGATTCGCGAGCTCCTTGACGCTGCCGGATATCTCGGAGTGCAAGTCGGCACTGTGGACAAATTCCAAGGCCAGGAGGCTCCGGTGGTGCTGTACAGCATGGCGACGTCGAGTTCCGAAACGCTGCCGCGCGACGCAGCCTTCCTCTTCGATAAGAACCGGTTCAATGTGGCAATCTCGCGAGCTCAATGCATCAGTGTGATCGTCTGCAGCCCGCGCCTGCTGGACGCGCCGTGCAAAACGCCCGAGCAAATGTCGATGGTGAATTTGCTCTGCTCCTACCGGGAGGCCGCTCTAACCTTGGCGCCTATGGCGATGGAGCAAGCCGCGGAAAAAGTCGCGAAATAATTCGAGCCGGAACAACGAGAACGCCGAGTTCAAAGGGTTGCGCCACTCCGGCGCTTCTGGCTCAAGCGAGGACGGATCCGGCATGCGCACCTTCGGGCGGGTTTGCTTGGTTTGCTCCTCTTCCCACTTGAACTCCGAAACCTTGCGCTGTGTCCCGCGAAAGTGCGCGAACCAGTTTTTCGGAAACCAATCGTGCGACGGCGGTTCCAGATCGGGCACGCCGAACGCACGCAGAACGTCATATGCGTCGTCCAGGCAATTTCGCAGAATGGCGCTGTACGCGTGCTTCTTGATCCAAAGCACGGTTTGGTAGGCATCCACGGGATCCGCGTCATCGACATCGACGAACTTCACGTCGTCGTACTCGTTCTTGCGCATGCACGCGACCGGATCGTCGCCGAGCTCGTTCCAAAAGCCCATGTGCGAGGCATCGGTGTGAATGCCCCCGGAATGGTTCTCGACCGAACCCGCATCGATGCGGCTGGGCGGATCGTAATCGAACGCCCAGCCCACATGGCCCGCGCCGTCTCCACTGCGATATCGAACGAAGACGGCGACGCGCATTACCTAGAGATCGTCCGGACTAATGCCTTTGAAGCCGGACTTGTCGTACTGCGTCTTCTTCGGAGGCGCGTGCACGGCGGTGTGATCCGCGTATTCGCCTTCGTACTGCACCGTCGCCGGTTCGCGCGTGCGGTCGTAAACGCTCACGAGCTTCTGCATGCCGTCGCCGCCCGCGCCCATGACTTCGGCCAGCGCCGCGTCGTCAGCACTCATCGTATCGTAAACCGCAGCTTCGAATTGATTGCGCGGACGTCCATCTTCATCGAGATCTTGCCCTTCGGGTTCGATCTGGATGTTACGGTAACGCGACATGCCGGTGCCCGCCGGAATGAGCTTGCCGATGATGACGTTCTCTTTCAAGCCCAGCAGCGGATCGTGTTTTCCCTTGATCGCCGCGTCCGTGAGAACGCGCGTCGTCTCCTGGAAGGAAGCCGCGGAAAGGAACGATTCGGTCGCAAGCGACGCCTTGGTTACGCCGAGCAACACCGGATCGGCCACGGCTTTTTGATCGCCCGAGCTCAGCCGCTCGTTCTGTTCCAGGAAGTTGGCAAATTCAACCAACTGGCCCGGCAGCATTTGCGTGTCGCCGCCGTCGCGCACTTTGACCTTGCGTAACATGGAACGCACGATCACCTCGATGTGCTTGTCGTTGATGTCGACGCCCTGCGAGCGGTAGACCTTCTGCACTTCTTCCACCAGGTAATTTTGCAGCGCCGTCTCGCCTTTGACGCGCAGAATATCGTGTGGGTTCAGCGATCCTTCACTGAGCTGATCGCCGACGACGACTTTGTCGCCCTCATGCACGAGCAGATGCATGCCGTGCGCGATGTCGTACTCTTGCTCCTCGCCGACTTCGTCGACGATGAAGACCACGCGCCGGCTTTTCTCTTCGCCAAGTTTGACTTTGCCGTTATGCTCGGCAATCGTGCCTTGGCCCTTGGGTTTGCGAGCTTCGAAGATTTCTTCGACGCGCGGCAGACCCGTGATGATGTCCTCGGTGGCCACGCCGCCCGTGTGGAACGTGCGAAGTGTTAGCTGCGTGCCGGGCTCACCGATCGATTGTGCGGCGATGATACCTACCGCTTCACCGACGTCGACCTTGCTGCCGGTCGCGAGGTTGCGGCCGTAGCACATCGAGCAAACCCCGTACTTCGCCTTGCATGTCAGCACCGAGCGAATCTTGACGTTCTTGATCGCCGCGTCCAGAATGGCCTTGACCTTCTCTTCATCGATCTCGTTGTCGCGCTTGACCAGGACCGTGCGTCCATCTTTGATATCTTCGGCTGCGCGACGCCCGATGATGCGATCGCCCAGCGGCTCGATGATTTCTTTTCCGGCCGCGATGTCGGCCGCCACGATGCCGTTGGACGTTCCGCAGTCTTCCTCGCGGATGATCACGTCTTGCGCGACGTCAACCAAACGCCGCGTCAGGTAACCGGAGTCAGCCGTACGCAGCGCGGTATCGGCCAAACCTTTACGCGCACCGTGCGTTGAAATGAAGTATTCGAGGACCGTCAAGCCTTCTTTGAGCGATGCTTTAACCGGAATCTCGAGAATGCGCCCGGACGGGTCGGACATCAATCCGCGCATGCCGCCCAGCTGCTTCACCTGCGCGATCGAACCGCGCGCGCCCGACGTAGCCATCATGAAGACGGGATTGAGCGGGCTGAACGAGCTCTGCATCGCGTCGCTGACGTCGTCGCTGGCTTTCGACCAGATGTCGATCGTCTTGTTGTACTGTTCGTCCTGCGAGATGAAGCCTTGTCCGTACAGCCGGTGCAACTCGTCTACTTCGCCCTGCGCCTTGTTGAGGATCTCATACTTCGCCTCGGGCAGGATGATGTCGGTGATCGAAACGGTCGTACCGGATTGCGTCGCGTAATGGAAGCCGAGATCCTTGATCGCGTCCAGGAATTTCGCCGTCTCGGCGTTCCCGTATTTGCGGTAGCAGTCCGTAATGAGTTTCTTGAGCGCGCTCTTGTCGAGAATGTGGTTCACATATGCGTGTTTCCAATTTTCGGGGAAAGCGTTGTTGAAAATGACGCGGCCTACCGTCGTGTGGATGATTTCCCCGCGCCAGCGGACGTTGACCCATTCCTGCAGCGCGACGTTGCGGGTTTCGAGGGCCATGATCGCTTCGTTCGCGTCCATGAAGGACAACGTGCGCGCGTTTTCGCTGGTCTCGGCTCTGGCTTTCTTTCGCTTGCCATTGCGGCCCGAAACATTATATTCATGTTCGACGCGGGCATCGTAGTCGTCGGCGATCGCGGCCTTGGCCGGACCGACGTATTCGTCGCGGTGGAACGTGAGATAGTACAGCCCCAGAACCATGTCTTGGGTCGGAATCGAAACCGGATTGCCATATGCGGGCAACAAGATGTTGTTCGAGGACAGCATCAAGATGCGCGCTTCTGCCTGCGCTCCCGCGGACAGCGGCAAATGGACCGCCATCTGGTCGCCGTCGAAGTCGGCGTTATACGGCGTGCACACCAGCGGATGTAAATGGATCGCCTTGCCTTCGACCAGGACCGGTTCAAAGGCTTGGATGCCTAAGCGGTGCAGCGTGGGCGCACGGTTGAGCAGCACCGGATGTTCGCGAATCACTTCATCGAGCACGTCCCACACTTCAGGCCGCACGCGTTCGACCATGCGTTTGGCGCTCTTGATGTTGTGCGCTTGGCCGCGATCGACCAGCTTCTTCATCACGAACGGCTTGAACAGCTCGAGCGCCATTTCTTTGGGCAGCCCGCACTGATGCAGCTTGAGCGTTGGTCCGACAACGATCACCGAACGCCCCGAATAGTCGACGCGTTTTCCGAGCAAGTTCTGCCGGAAACGCCCCTGCTTTCCTTTTAATATGTCGGAAAGCGACTTCAGCGGGCGATTATTGGGCCCGGTTACAGGGCGGCCGCGGCGGCCGTTGTCGATCAGCGCATCGACCGCTTCCTGGAGCATGCGTTTTTCGTTCTTGATGATGATCTCGGGTGCGGAGAGTTCGAGCAACCGCTTCAAACGGTTGTTCCGGTTGATCACGCGCCGGTAGAGATCGTTCAGGTCAGAAGTTGCAAAACGGCCGCCGTCCAGCTGCACCATCGGGCGCAATTCCGGCGCGATGACCGGTACGGCCGACAGGATCATCCACTCCGGCTTGTTGCCGCTGTTGATGAACGCTTCGACGACTTCGAGACGCTTGATCGCCTTCAGGCGTTTCTGCCCGCTGGTCGACTGGAATTCGCTACGCAGATCTTCCTGGAGCTTACGCAAGTTCAAGTCGCGCAGCAGCTCGCGGATCGCCTCGGCCCCCATGCCGGCTTTGAATGCGGTGCCGTACTTCTCGCGATGTTCGCGATACTTTTGCTCGGTGAGCACCTCACGCTTTTGCAGCGGCGTGCTGCCCGCATCGATCACGACGTACGCCGCAAAATAAATGACTTTTTCGAGCTGGCGCGGCGACATGTCGAGCAGAATGCCGATGCGGCTGGGAACGCCTTTGAAATACCAGATGTGACTTACCGGCGTTGCCAGTTCGATATGGCCCATGCGCTCGCGGCGCACTTTGGCACGCGTAATCTCAACGCCGCACCGGTCGCAGATCATGCCTTTGAAGCGGATCCGCTTATACTTGCCGCAGTGGCATTCCCAGTCTTTGGTAGGTCCGAAGATCTTTTCGCAAAAAAGGCCGTCGCGTTCGGGCTTCAGCGTGCGATAATTGATCGTTTCGGGCTTCTTAACCTCGCCGAACGACCACGCGCGAATCTGCTCGGGCGAAGCGAGACCGATTCGCATCGCATCGAAATTATTGACGTCTATGAGGTTCAAAAGATCTCCGGGGCCGCCGCGCGTTGGCCGGGCTTACGCAGGGAGTGCATCTCACGTGGTCACGTAAGGAATCCCACCGTCGCCGCTGGCCCCTCGGGCGCAGGCACAGACAGATATTATACGGCTCGGGCTCTAGGGGGTCAAGGCCGCTTCGGCGGCTTCGAGCGAGTCGTAGGTCGGGAACGCCTCACCTAGGCCCGCGATGCTGAACAGCCGGCGCACCTGCCGGGAACCGAGGATGAGGCCCGGCACGGGCAGGCCCTTGGTCCGGCGCCGGTTCCGCAATACAAGCAGGGCGGCTAGAATCGTGCTGTCCGCGTAGTTCACGCTTTGCATATCGAGAATAAGGGTTCCGGGCGACTCGTACGCAGGCCTGAGCAGGCGCTCGAGTTCATCGCGCCGGGCGATATCCCAATCCCCTTCGAGGCGTAGAATCAAAAGGCGGCTCCAGAACTATGATACACCGCGGTTCAGCTCGATTCTGCTAGCCGAACACCGCTAAACGAAATCTTGGCAATGACCGCGGCCGCCAGCGCGAGGGCGGCTGACGTTGCCATCGCCAACGCGAAGCCGTCCACAAACGAGCGATCGACGATCGCCCTCACGCTAGGCCGATCCGCCGGCGCGATGCTCGCGGGAACATATCCCGTCAACAGGCGCGCCCGGTCACGCGTCAACGCCTGGCGCGATTGGGCCGTTAGCCGCGCATGGCCGATCTGCGCATCGTACGTACGATAGAAGGCTGCGCTCAAGACCAAGCCCAGAGCGGCAACCGCCACCAACCCGGCCGCGCGGGCAACGGCATTGTTTACACCCGAGGCGACACCCGCATGCGCGGTCTCCAAAGAATTCATCACCGTTGCCGTAAGCGGCGCCACGAAAAGTGCAGCGCCGATTCCCAGGACCACGGACGCAGGAAAAAATGAAATCCAATAACTTCGTCCTTGCCCGGCAATCGCAAACAATCCAAATCCCAGCGCGGCCACCACTGCGCCACCGGTCAGCATTGCGCGCGAACCGAACCGCGATTGCAACCCACCGCTGAAACGCGAAAACAGAAAGATGATCGTCGTCATCGGTAGCATCGCCGCGCCGGCTTGCACGGGTGTGTAGTGCTGCACGTTGATCAGATCGAAGGGCACGAAGAACAGACTGCCGCCGAGACCCGCGTAGAGCAAAAATGTGTACGCATTTGCGCCCGCAAAATCGCGCGAGCGAAAAAACTTCAGCGGCAGCATCGGCGAGCGCGCGCGCCGTTCGTATATCACAAAGAGGACCAGCACTATCAGCGAGGCCGCCCCAATAAGAAGCGCCGCCGCTTCGTGAAAGCCGTTTTGGAGCTGTATCAAAGAATAGACGAGCGCACCGAGCCCCACCGTAGCGAGCGCCGCGCCGGCGAAGTCGATATGCTTACCCGCCGACTCGTCGCGGCTCTCGCGAATCCAGCGGGTCGAGATGAAGATCACCAGCGCACCGATCGGTACGTTTAACAAAAAGACCCAGCGCCACGAGAAGTTCTGCGCGATGAGGCCGCCGAGAACCGGGCCGACCGCTCCGCTGATCGCCGAAAAAGCCGCCCAGGTCCCGATCGCTTTGCCGCGAGCTTTCGGATCGAACTGCGCGCTGATCAGCGCCAAACTCTCCGGAACAAGGAGCGCGGCGCCGATTCCCTGCACGCACCGAGCGATAACGAGCTGCTCGATCGTTTGCGAGAACGCGCAGCCAATCGATGCGCCTGAAAAGAGTGCGACGCCGGCAACGAACATTTTCCGGCGCCCGTATACGTCCCCGAGCGCCCCGCCCACGAGAATCAGTGCAGACAAGAACAGCGCATACCCTTCGACGACCCACTGCATGAATTGGGCATTGGCGTGCAAGTCGCGCTGGACGATCGGCAAGATGACGTTAACGGCGGTTCCGTCGAGCAGCGCCATCCCGGATCCGAGAACCGCCGCTGCGAGCACGAGCGTTCCACGCGGCGCCGCAAGGGGCGGCAGCGACCGGCCCACGCGCTCGCACGGGTGCTCGACGAACATCGACATCGTCGGTGGGCTTCGGCGAGAAAGCTGCGGGCACTTGTTGCGATAGTGAAAAGCGCGCAGCGCGGATTTACGCTCCTCGAAACGTTGCTCGCCCTCGGCGTGATGAGCGCGATCGCGCTATTTTTGCTATCGGCAATAACGAATGTCTTGCGCTGGAATGCCGCACTGGCCGAACGCGAAGGAAGCGAAGCGTCGTTGAGTGCGCTGACGGATCGCATGCAAGCCGAGGAAGATTCTGCCTGGGCTATTTTTACGCCGCCCCGAGACGTGTACGGGAAAAGCAACTCCGACGGCCACGAGCTGGACTTCTTCATGCGCGATGCGCAAAATCGCGCGCATTTTTGGGCGTACTGCTACGACCAAAATGGACGGAGCCTTCAACGTCTCGTATATTCCGCGCCCGGCGCCAGTGCAATTTCTGATGGTGCGCCCGCGCGCGGGATTAGCGCGTTCTTCGCGCGCACCTATCCGGTGACCGCGCTTGCGGATTCGAGTTCTCCGGTGTATTCGAGCCTCTATCAAAACGCGACGCTGCACGCGGCAGCCGTGCGCTTCGGATTTGCCGATCAGCCGTGGATAGCGGGCGGAAATCAAATCACTTACGTGCGGTTTGAAACACACCAATCTGCGCGAGCGCTGCAGCTTTCAACGCAGACGGCTCCCAGCGGTTTTACGATCGCGCTGCGGTATACGCCATCGCCCGGTCCGACCGCGCTCGCGCGCCTGACTGCTCTGGTAGCAACCGCCCAGCTCTCGGGTCATTGGCAAGATTGTCCGGACCGCACCAAAGATTGCTCGAACGCGGAGTGGCCGCAATATCATTGGTCTCAAACTACGACGTCGCGTTACTACGAAAGCTTCGACGGCGGCTATGATTGGACGCTCTTCGATTCCACCAAGACAGTCGATACCGGCATCAGCGGCCCGATCGGCGGAGACGTTCCGAGCGTCCCGTGCGGTGTGGATTCGACCGCCGATTACGTTCGCGCATGTTCGGCGGACTGGTCACCGGCTGCACCACCCGGGACTGCGGGCATGCTTCTTACGCTTTAGGCGGAATCCGTGCGCGCCAGAAACGTATCGAATTCGTGCGCGAAGCGGTCGAAGTCGCTGCGGTGCAAGTTGTGGCCATGCCCTTCGAAGACGCGCAGCGCGACGTTCGGGCCGCCTCGCTCGCGGACGTATTTCAAATCTTCGAGCGGCATCATACTTTCCGGACCTTCGCCAACCGCCAACAGGAGCGGCTTCGGATAACGCTCGAGATCGCCGCGCAGATCCCACGACGCCGGCGGATTTTCGTCGCGCAAACGCTTGATGGCCTTATTCGGTATCTTCTGTTTCTTAAGCTCGCGCAGAAACTTGTCGTACCACGCGCCATCGGATTGCCGGATCATCGGGTCGATCGCGATCACGCGTCGCGAGTCGAAGCGCCGGCCGCCTAAGATCGCGACCGCGCCGCCCCACGAGTGGCCGATTAACGTGTCGACCCCACCGGGTATGGCCGTCATCACGTTGTAAAGATCCAACAGCGAGCGATGCAGCGTCATCGGACCGCTCACGTCGGAATTTCCGTGCCCGCGCTGGTCGTATGCATACACCCGCGCGCGGTCGCCGTAGTGAAGCGCCAACTGCTCCCACGCTTTTCGCGAGCCGCTCATGCCGTGGATTGCCAGAATAGCGGGTCCGCGCTCACCCCACCGTTCGAGTATCGTATGAGCGCCGTCGTCGAGCGAAATCTGCTCTTCGGTATGAACCACGAGCCTGGAGTTTGCGCTCAGCTGGCGACCGCCTGCCCGTTTGTAAGCGCGGAAAGGGGAACAATGCTTTACAGAGGGTCCGTTCCTTCGAAGGGGGATCGAGAATAAATATGATGTGGCAAAAAGCAATCGCCGGGACGACCATGGCCGCCATGTTGGCGCTGGCAGCTCCTTCCGCGGCATTCGCGGACGGTGCGGCGAGCACGCGTAACATTTTATTAGGGGCAGGCGTGGCGACGTATCTGATCATTCAACACAACCGCAAGGTTCACGAACGTTATGCTGAAGACGCGCGCCGCCAGGCCGAACTGCAGTCGCAAAACAGCAACATGGCCGCCGCGTACAGCAGCGAGCGCAGCGCATACAGTAACGCGCTCGCGGAGATCGTCGATCTCAAGCGTGAAGTGGCCTATCAACATTCCGTGATCGTCGGGCAGCGTCACCAGGTGGCGATGCAAGGCGGGTTTGGAAGCACCAGCACAAGCCCGCGGACGCGCGTCGCCGCGGCCAGCATGAGCCCTAGTCAGCAGGTGTCGATGGTGTCCTACGGATGGGGCCAAGTCTAATGCGGAAAGCACGCGCCGCTGCGTGCTTGGGTTTGAGTGTGGTGCTGGCGAGCTGCGGGGGCTCGCCGGCCGGCCAGGCGCAAAACCAAGCCGACACCGTGACCAAGGCCGTCTACAACAACAATGCCGCCGCCGCTGCGCAGAATTTCGACGACTCGCTCAAAAAGCAAGTCACGCGAGCGCAGGTAGGCCTGCTCTCCGACAAGCTCCACAAGCTTGGTGACTACAAGGGTCTGACCTACGTGAGCAACGACGGCCTCAAGAACGAGTACACCTACCGGGCAAATTTTGCAAACGGCTCCGCCCCGGTCATCTTGCGGCTGGACACGGACGGAAAGATCGCGGCCTACCGCATCTCGCTTCCGCAGTAGGCGGACTGCTAGGCGCCTAACTAGGCCGCATGAACGAAGCCGTCGTCTACTTCATTGCCGCCATAGGCATCGTCGTAACCATCCTCATGTACTTGGGCGGAATTGCCGAGTCCAACCGCCGCGCCTAGGATACGTTTTATTCGTACATATAGTGGGCAAAAAGGCTGGAATGGACGCTCCGGGTACTCCCGACCGAGTCTGGCGTAGCATTAAGGAGCTGGCGGCGGATTACGCGCGCCTGCCCTCGCCGCCTCCGGTCGAGCAGATGGAGCGTGATTTGCAGCGGATCATCCACGATAACTTGGGCCGCGACGTTGACCGCCGGCTCATTGCTTTTTACATCCGGGAGCTCCAGCAGCTGACCGCCGACGCGCGGGAGCGGCGCAGCGTTCGCGGCGAGATCGGATCCGAAGGGAACGGCGCGGAGCGCTCTAAGACCCGCTGATTCTGCGCGTCACCGCTTACCCAAAAAGCAAAGGGCCCGGATTTCTCCGGGCCCTTGTACGTTGCGAGGCTCGAGCTTCGCTTAGTAGGTTATCGAGGCGGTCGGCGACGACGTGAGATCTGCCTGATTGCTCGTTGCAGCTCCCCGTTTATCGTCGGCGCTTGCGCGGTGTTTCCCGGTGGGGATGCTTCGAACATCGGATAGTCATACGTCACCGCGTAGATCCGGACGGTGTTTCCGGTTGCAAACGTCCGAGTTTGCGTAGCAGCATTGCCCTGACAGCCCGTTCCCGCGGCGCCGCCGCAGGGACCGAGGAAATCAGACGTCCCCGTTAACGCGTATGCTTGCGCCGCTAAAATAGGTAGGCCGAGGGCCTGCCTATGTGGCGAATTCCCTCGGCCTACTCTAATCCTTTTTAAGGAATGGGCCTTTTGGCCCATCGACTGGGCGCAGGACAGGCTCTAGAACTCTTCTTCGGGCTGCTGCTCCCGGAACGGCTCGGGCTCTTCACCCTCAGGTACGGGGAAGGCCGGGGGCTCCGCAGTGGGCTCCTCTTCCTCCTCGAGGACGTACCCTTGCTCTTCCTCCTCGTCCTCGGCGGCCGCCGGGGCCTCTTCAGGCTCGGGTTCTTCGACGGCATCGATCGCGCGCGCGCCGGGCACTTGGGTATCGGCCTCGGCCGGTGCCAACGCGCCGCCGACCGGCCCGCTGACGATCGGTTTGGAGTCGTCTATCTCTTCCTCTTCCTCTTCCCCTTCGATGGCTTCAACTTCGCCGGTGACGGCGACGGCTCGCTGAGCTTCGGCTTCCCGCTGCGCAGCCGCGGTCTGCGTCAAGCGCGGGTCTTCGTCGCCCATGAGCAGCCCGATCTCTTGCGCGCGTTCGCCGACGTCGTCATCCGCGATCTTGATTTCGACTTCTTCGCGATTTTCGGTCAGCACTTTGACGTCGAGCGCTAGCGATTGCAGCTCTTTAATGAGGACCTTGAACGATTCGGGGACGCCCGGTTCCATGACGTTCTCGCCTTTGACGATTGCCTCGTACGTCTTCACGCGGCCGACGACATCGTCCGATTTGACGGTGAGCAGCTCTTGCAGCGTGTACGCGGCGCCATAAGCTTCGAGCGCCCAAACTTCCATCTCGCCGAAACGCTGGCCGCCGAATTGCGCTTTGCCGCCTAGCGGCTGTTGCGTGATCATGGAGTACGGACCGGTCGAACGCGCGTGGATCTTGTCGTCCACCAAGTGCGCGAGCTTCAACATATAAATGTAGCCCACCGTGATGGGACGGCTGAAACGGTCGCCCGTGCGGCCGTCGCGCAGCCAGGTCTTGCCGTCTTCGGGCAAGCCCGCATCTTGCAGCCATTCCGTGATGTCCTCGGCGTGCGCGCCGTCGAAGACCGGGGTCGACACGTACATGCCCAGCATGCGTGCAGCCCAGCCCAAGTGAGTCTCCATGATTTGTCCGAGATTCATGCGTGAAGGAACGCCCAGCGGATTGAGTACGATGTCGACGGGCGTGCCGTCTTCCAGATAGGGCATGTCTTCTTCGGGCAACACTTTGGCGATAACGCCTTTGTTGCCGTGACGGCCCGCCATCTTATCGCCTTGCAGAATCTTGCGTTTCTGCGCAACGTAGACGCGAACCAAATGATTGACGCCCGGCGAGAGCTCGTCGCCGTTTTCGCGCGAGAAGACTTTGACGTCGATGATCTTGCCCTTCTCGCCGTGTGGAACTTTTAGCGACGTATCGCGCACTTCGCGCGATTTCTCGCCGAAGATGGCGCGCAGCAGGCGCTCTTCCGCGGTCAGTTCGGTCTCGCCCTTGGGCGTGACTTTGCCGACGAGGATATCTTCGGGGCGAACCTCGGCGCCGATGCGCACGATGCCGCGCTCGTCGAGATCTTTGAGCGAATCTTCACCGACGTTGGGAATATCTCGCGTGATCTCTTCGGGGCCAAGTTTCGTATCCCGAGCTTCGCATTCGTACTCTTCAATATGAATCGAGGTGAAGCGATCGTCTTTGACCATGCGCTCGCTGATCAGGATGGCGTCCTCGTAGTTATAGCCTTCCCACGGCATGAAGCCGACCAGCACGTTTTGTCCGAGCGCGAGCTCGCCTTCGTCCGACGACGGGCCGTCGGCCAAAATTTGACCGGTGGTTACGCGCTCGCCGGGCAGCACGATTGGACGCTGGTTGATGCACGTGCCAGCGTTGCTGCGCGTGAACTTCAGCAAGTCGTAGATTTTTTCAATTCCGTCATCGTTCTTTACGACGACCGATTTCGAATCGACGGCCAGCACTTCGCCCGGCTCTTCCGCAACGATCAGCGAGCCCGAATCCTTGGCGGCGCGGTATTCCATTCCCGTACCGACGATCGGAGCTTGCGGCTGCAGCAGCGGCACGGCTTGGCGCTGCATGTTGGCGCCCATCAGCGCGCGGTTGGCGTCGTCGTGTTCGAGGAACGGAATCAGCGCCGTCGCGACCGACACGATCTGCTTGGGCGAAACGTCCATCAGCTGCACGCGCGAAGCGGGCTCTTCAATGTACTCCTCCGCGTACCGGCAGACGACCGATTCGGACGTGATGCGGCCGGCTTCGTCGAGCGGAGTGTTGGCCTGCGCGATGATGTACTCGTCTTCGCGATCGGCCGTCAAATACACGATCTCGTCGGTGACGTTGCCCTCGCGCGCGATGCGGTAGGGCGTTTCGATGAATCCGAACCGGTTGACGCGGCCATAGGTCGCGAGCGATCCGATCAAACCGATGTTCGGACCTTCCGGCGTTTCGATCGGGCAGATACGGCCGTAGTGCGAGTGGTGAACGTCGCGCACTTCGAAACCGGCGCGCTCGCGCGAAAGGCCGCCCGGGCCGAGCGCCGACAAGCGGCGCTTGTGCGTCAGTTCGGCCAGCGAGTTCGTCTGGTCCATGAACTGCGAGAGCTGCGACGAGCCGAAGAATTCTTTGATCGCCGCCACCACAGGGCGGATGTTGATCAACGCCTGCGGCGTGACGGTTTCGATGTCTTGAACGGTCATGCGTTCGCGCACGACACGCTCCAAACGCAGCAACCCGACGCGGAACTGGTTCTGCAGCAACTCGCCGACCGAACGGATGCGGCGATTGCCGAGATGATCGATGTCGTCTTTGCCGACCTGGCGCGTGCCGACTTTGATCAGCCGCCGGATGACGGCGATCATATCTTCGCGCGTCAGGCTGCGCTTTTCGATCGGCGGCATGTTCAGACCGGCATCTTTGTACTCGTCCACGAACACGCTCGGCTGTTCGCCGCGCGTTTCCGAGTTCGGATTGTCGATGCGGTATTGGAACTTGCCGTTGAGCTTGTAGCGCCCGACGCCCGCCAGATCGTACCGCTTATCGTCAAAGAACAGCGATTCCAAAAGTTTTTCGGCGTTGTCCGCGTTTTCGGGCTCGCCCGGACGCAGCTTCTTGTAGATCTCCTTGAGCGCGTCTTCGCGCGTTTTTACGTCTTTGTCTTTTTCGATCGAGTTGCGCACCAGGGGAGAGTCGTCGAACAGCTTGAGAATCGCTTCGTCGCGTTCCCAATTGAAGCCGAGGTCCGGGCGCGAAAGCGCGCGCACGAACGTCGACACGTAAATCTTGCGGTTCTTGTCGATGCGGACGCCGATCGTGCCTTCGGTCTCGTCGTTCTTGGTGCCGTTGTCGGTCTCGAATTCGATCCACGCGCCGCGGTTGGGGATGATCGTTGCGTTGTACGTCGGCCGCGCGTTGGTGTCGACGTCCTGGTTGTAGTACACGCCGGGCGAACGAACGAGCTGGCTCACGATCACGCGCTCCGCGCCGTTGATCATGAACGTCCCCTTGGACGTCATGAGCGGAAAATCGCCCATGAAAATTTCTTGGTCGGGAATGCCTTTAATTTCGCCGGATTCCGCGGTGATCAAACGCACGCGCACACGCAGAGGCGCGCTGTACGTCATGTCGCGCTCGCGGCACTCTTCAACGGAGTATTTCGGTTCGCCCAAGCTGTGTTCGCCGAATTCGAGCACCAGGTTGCCCGTGAAATCTTTGATGGGTGAGATGGAAGCGAAAGCTTCGGCCAAGCCTTCGGTCTTGAACCATTCGAAGCTCGCCATCTGCAGTTCGATGAGGTTGGGCACTTCGAGGACGTGCGGGATCTTCGCAAAGCTGATGCGCTCGCGCTTGGGACCCGAATCCGCGGGCTGCTCGACGGTGAATGCGCCGGTCGGCATTGGGAACGTGCTCGGCTGCACCGTGCCCGGCGCGCCGTCGACCTCGCCGGCCCTGCGCTTCGCCCGTCCCTCAGACTCCATGCTCCGGCTGCGCCTCGGCTTAGAGGGGGACTTAGGGGCCGTCGCTTTCGCCATTCGTTTCTCTCTCTTCGGTGTTATATAAGGAAGGAAGCGGCTTGTGCCGAGCCGGGCACACTAAAAAGAACGACGCCGACCACCCCGCTCGTGGTGACTCGCTCT
The DNA here is from genome assembly GCA_003140855.1 of Vulcanimicrobiota bacterium. Lineage (GTDB taxonomy): Bacteria > Vulcanimicrobiota > Vulcanimicrobiia > Vulcanimicrobiales > Vulcanimicrobiaceae > Rubrimentiphilum. Next base: position 3,249 of record PLLF01000041.1, on the reverse strand, counting down.
TTCTTCTATTATATGCCTAGCGGCCAGGGCACAGACGAATAGTATATCATCCGCCCAAAATCACGACAAGAGTAATTGTACAGAGCCCCGGCAAGGGCCCGGCGGATTACTCCGCGGGGCGGGTCAGCAGCAGGCGGGCCGGCCTGCGCGCGCGGCGGAGCCGGTCGAACAACTTGTGTCCGAACATAAGGGTGAACAGCCAAGCGATTGGTAGCAAAGCTGCGAAAAACGAAATCTCTTCAACCACAAAGGGCTGGTGATGTCGCGACATGTTACGAGGCAGTTTATCACACGCTTGCCAGGCGTGACAAGCCGGGATTTGTGGTACGTACATTAAGTAGGGAGCGGTACAGAAGGGCGGTCCGGGAATCTCCATGCAATGGTCGATCGACTCTGCGGATGCTTATTCTGTCGCCAATGTCCGGCGCCGCGTCATTGAGGAAGTGCGCCGCCTGGAGGATAGCGGAGCGGATCTCTTTGCATTGGAGATCGTGCTCGGCGAACTGCTGGCCGCCGAAATGGAGCGCGGTCACTGGGCGTTGGCCGTTTCGGTGGAACGCGATATTGCGGGGCCTACTATTCATTTGTACGCGCAGGGACCGCCTGCGATCGGTGTGGACAAGAACGAATTCCGGCGCGCTATTCTGCTCGGCACCCGCGTGCCGCTGATGATCGAGGCCAGTTCGCAAGGAACGCACATGGTGCTGCGAATGCCGCCCGAAGCATCGGGCGAAGCGATGTTCCGCTCACGGGCTTCAGAAGCATATAAGCGCGCGCAGGAAATTAGCCGCCGCTACTCTTACTAGGCCCTCGCGATGCTTCACGCGGCGATCCTGGCCGCAGCACTCACTCCACTGCGACTGTTCTTCCGCGCCGAGGATGCGTGGGAAGCTCGAACGTTGCCCGCCTATGTCGCTTTCGACACGCTGATAACGCATCGCGACGTTACTGGAAAAATCACGCGCGGGAACGAGCACGTGGTACTGCGCACGTTCGATCATTGGTGCGCGACGGTCGAGATCGATCAAGGTTCTTCGCAACTCAAAACGAGCCGCGGCCTGAACTGCTTAGGGCCCGCATACTCTCCGCTGGGCTTTAACATTTCGTCGGTCTACCCGGCGAGCACGCAACCCGATCCCTTCGTAGCGTCTGCGCTGCCGGTCATCGCCAGCGTGCGCGCCATTCACTACGACGTTACGCTCGCCGGCGAAGAGCGGATCGACGAGGCGCCGGCTTATCACTTGATTCTGCGTCCGCTGAACGCGCCCGAACACTATCCGCTGCGCGCGCTCTGGATCGACGAGACCAGCTTTCAGGTTCGCAAGCTGACGTACTCGGAAAATCCGGGCGGGTGGAGCGCCGCGATCGATTACTCGTTCAAGCCGTACGGACCGCAAGAAATCTGGTGGATATCGGAGATCGACGCCGTCTGGCAGCCCGCGCAAAATTCAAAGGAGCCTGCCTTCTTGAGCACGCTCCTGCTGCAAAATGTAACGTTTCCTGCGCTCTAACCGCTACTGGCGGCTCCAAGAACTGGTCGTGCGGCGCGCGCTTCGCCCAGCGAAAGAACGGCTGAGCGGCGGATGACGGAGCGACTGAACGCGGACCGTGACGCGCACGGCTTTGACCTGGCGGAATCGCGGCTCGCAGTCGAAGATCGAACGGGCTTTTTTGGAAGTCCGCCCCAGCGGCATCGGCTCGATGAGCATGGTCATGTTGGACAGCTATTATAGCAGAGCTGCCCAAGAGAGCGTTCTAAGAAAGCCTCTCGCGCCCGTGCGGCGCGTCCAGGTCCAGCAGCGGCCCAACGGGCACGATCCCAGTGGGATTTATCTCTGCGTGCGTCATGTAATAATGACGCTTGATGTGATCGAAGTTCACGGTTTCGGCGATGCCGTCTTGTTGATAGAGGTCGCGCAGGTAACCCCAAAGATTGGGATAGTCGACGATGCGGCGCAGGTTGCATTTGAAATGACCGTAGTACACGGCATCAAATCGAATTAGCGTCACGAACAGTTTCCAATCGATTTCGAGCGGATGGTCCGCGATGAGATAGCGCTTCTTTTTCAGACGCGTTTCCAGTTCGTCGAGCGTTTCGAAAACGCGGTACCCAGCTTCTTCATACGCACGTTGCGAGGTTGCGAAACCCGCGCGGTACACTCCGTTGTTCACCGTTTCATAAATCAGTTCGTTTAGCGCGTCGATCTCGGCACGGTGCGACGCCGGGTAGAGGTCGATATGATTTTTGGCCAGCGATTCGAAGCCGATCTCGAACGCGCGCATGATGTCGTCATCGGAGTTGTTGACGATGCGCTTGGCCCGTTTATCCCAAAGCACGGGCACGGTCACTCGCCCGCGATAGTCCGGATCGGTGACTTTGTAGGCCTCGCTCAAAAATTCGAAACCGTTGACGGGATCGCGCGAATAACCCGGGCCATCCCGGAACGCCCAGCCACGTTCGTCGCGAACGGGATCGACGGCGCTCATCCCGATCGCGTCTTCGAGTCCTTTGAGTTTGCGCACGATCGCGGTGCGTGAAGCCCACGGACACGCCCATGAAATGTACAAATGATAACGGCCGGCTTCCGGAAGAATCGGTTCGCGAAACGCGTCGCCCTGGCGCTTAAACGTTCCATCGCTGCCCGCTTCATCCGGGAACTGTGGTTTGACCGGCGCGCTCACGATTTAGCCGCCGTTTAGATCCACAACGATTTCAGTCGTCAAGGCGATTAAGAAACCGCAAGCGAGCATCGACGTGACCAGCGGCGTGATGCCGACGTTTCGGCGCAAGACCGCCCAGATTTCGCCGATCACGAAAACCAGCGCGCCGATCGCGGTTGCCAAAAACAGCACCGAGAGCACCGGCGATTGAAACGAATAGCCGACGATCGTCCCAAGAAACGTCGGGCCGCCGGCGACGAGTCCCGCCAAGCCGAGCTGCGCCCACGATGGAATGACGCGTCCTGAAAGCGGCGCGGCGATCCCGAATCCTTCGGTGGCGTTGTGCAGCGCGAAGCCGACGACCAGCACTAGGGCGAAGCTAGTGGCCCCGATCGCGGATGACTGGCCGATTGCAAGTCCCTCGGAGAAATTGTGCAGCCCCAGCCCTGTTGCCGTCCCGAGTGCGACCTGGCTTGGAGTCAGCGCGACTCGCTGCCCGCGGCCGCTCATGCGCGTCGTCAGGTACGTCACCGACAGCAGCCCGAAGGTGACGCTGGCGCCCAGGACGACCGCGTACAGGCCGAACTC